>NZ_JAYGJO010000015.1:0-120293 GCF_035013185.1 Acerihabitans sp. TG2 | reverse complement strand
CCCCTTACCCATAGCCCCCGCATATCGCATTAGGTTTTTCTGTAACTCCTCATGCAACATAAGCTGGGAAGACATAATGATCGGTACGCCTTCACGCTCGGCTAACTTCTCTACCCCATAGATAAATTCAGAAATCTTGTCTCGATTGCCCATCCATGAAGGAAGCCGTCCTCCCCCTGAGGTGACGTCTCTTGCTGACCGGAGCTTATCAGCGTGATGCATTCTTGTTTTGGCCTTCATGTAACCTTGAAAAACGAGGAAAGCAATATATGCAACGATTGACAAGCCTGCTGTAGGCCAGTACTAAAGCCGCAATAAAAAGAATAACCGCCATGTAGATTACCCCAGTGACGAAATTTTAAAAATAAGAATGAAACGGGGGCCAGTGGAATCCCCTTCTTCTTTAATTATCTACAAATAAGACTCTGACCTACATAAGTGCAAGAACTGCCATCTGATCCTACAATATTATTCCCTACCCGGTTATAGGTTGTACCTCCAGTTGAACCGTAAGACTGGACCTGTGGGGCGGTGTAGGACTGACTTTGTTGTTGTATCTGTTGGCCTGAATTTTGGAATGATTGCCCCGTCTGCTGCAATTGCTGATTTAACTGTGCCATCTGCACTTGTTGGTTAGCTTGCATATTTTGATACATCTGTATATCGCTTGATGACATTGCGTTTCTGTAACCCGTCTCAACGTAGTCATCATTCATACACATGATTCGTGCATAATCAATTTGTCTGATATGTGTACAGGACTCATCCCCAGCCATGTAATAATTACCATTAAAATAGTTCGGTGCCGCAGTTCTGGCACACCCGGACAGCAAACAGACAAAAATAAAAATCAAGCATTTTTTTAGCATGTTTAACCTCGCAATAAGAAAATTCCCAATAAACGTAATGATCCACGCTATGTAAGGAAAAGTAAATAGAAACCATTTATCACTTAGTGCAATCAACAACCGCAATGAAATCTTGTAATAGAGGCCGATGGAAATATCATGCAGTAATGCCCAGGGATTGTGTCCTGCACTTCATACTTCATCCCCCTCATGTCCAAGATGTCCTTGTCATTCGTCAGGAATACCAAAAAAAAGAAAAGCAGATTTTGAGGTGGTTTTTAAGAAGGTACTACTGGTCAAATCCTCCTCTGGAATATCATTCTGCTAAAAACGGGCAATAACTGCCTAATGCGCCGTGTTGGGTATACCAACATAAAGCGCCGTAGGCGTAGCATGTAAGGGCTTGTCAGTTAACCGCTCTCTTATCGAGTACCGATCATTTATGGCTCGGTGTACACCACGGCAGAGCCAGATCCTTTCCCGATCTGGTTAGGCTTTCCAACATTTGCTCGTTTATCCACTGCAATGTCATCACGACATGCAGGAATGGGACACCGCGCTAAGTGTGGAACGGTTAAAAGTTTAGGGAGTTTGTCGTGGTGGTGACTGCTTGGTGATGGCTTTTTGTTCTTGTTGTGTTATCGCAGTAAGAACGTGGAACGACTGCCAGCGTGATGATATGCTCCCATAAACCACAGACCAATCACGCGACAGGTGCGGGTGTAGTTCAATGGGTAGTTTAAGTTGTACCGAACGTATCCGGGCAACGTAACTAACTGATAAATCATAACTCGTTGATTTATCTGGAGATTGGAGCGGGTGAAGAGAATCGAACTCTCGTATGCAGCTTGGGAAGCTGCCGTTCTACCATTGAACTACACCCGCACTGTCGTGGTTCTGGGAAAGTGCGAGAGGCATTATAACCTTCTGTCGGCGGCTGGCAAGAGATGCGGTGATTAACTGCGTGAGTTTTAAGCAGTTATCCACCGTTAACGCCCCCACCCGCCGAATTGACACCCGGCGAGTGGGTCTGCACGGTGCTGACAGCTTATTTTTGCGGACGCAACGCCGGAAACAGGATCACGTCACGAATGGTGTGGCTGTTGGTAAACAGCATGATCATCCGATCGATACCCACGCCCAGACCGGCGGTCGGCGGCATGCCGTGTTCCAGGGCGATGACATAGTCTTCGTCATAGAACATGGCTTCGTCGTCGCCAGCATCCTTGGCTTGGACCTGTTCGGCAAAACGCGCCGCCTGGTCTTGTGCATCGTTAAGTTCGGAAAAACCGTTGCCGATTTCACGCCCACCGATAAAAAATTCAAACCGGTCGGTGAAAAACGGGTTTTGATCGTTGCGGCGCGCCAACGGCGACACTTCAGCCGGATACTCGGTGATAAAGGTCGGCTGAATCAGGTGGCTTTCGGCGGTCTCTTCAAAAATTTCGGTCTGGATACGACCCAGGCCCCAACTTTTTTCTATCTTGATGCCCAGCGACTCAGCAATGGCGCTGGCTTTGGCCAAATCGTCCAGATCGCCGGCCACGGTTTCCGGCCGGTAGTGGCAAATGGCTTCGCGCATGGTCAGTTGGGTAAAGGGTTTAGCAAAATCAAAGGTCTGATCGCCATACTCCACTACGCTACTGCCCAATACCCGTTCGGTCAGGGTACGGAACAACTCTTCCACCAGCACAATCAGGTCGCGATAATCCGCATAGGCCATGTAGAGTTCCATCATGGTGAACTCGGGATTATGGCGCGGCGAGATGCCTTCATTGCGGAAATTACGGTTGATTTCAAACACCCGTTCAAAACCACCGACCACCAGGCGCTTGAGGTAAAGTTCCGGTGCGATGCGCAGGAACATATCGATATCCAGCGCGTTGTGATGGGTGACGAACGGACGGGCGGCGGCGCCTCCGGGGATGCTTTGCATCATCGGGGTTTCGACTTCCATAAATCCTTTATCCACCATAAACCGGCGGATTTCAGCCATGATTTGCGAACGGATTTTAAACGTATGACGCGATTCCTGGTTGGCGATCAAGTCCAGGTAGCGTTGGCGATAGCGGCTTTCCTGATCCACCAGACCATGGAACTTATCCGGCAGTGGACGCATCGCTTTGGTCAGCAGGCGGATTTCGCTGCAATGGATCGACAGTTCGCCGGTTTTGGTTTTGAACACCCGACCGCGCGCGCCAAGAATATCGCCCAAGTCCCATTTTTTGAACTGTTCGTTATAGACCCCTTCGGCCAACTCGTCGCGAGCAACATACAGCTGTATGGCGCCACCGACGTCTTGCAGCGTGACAAACGACGCTTTGCCCATAATACGGCGGGTCATCATACGTCCAGCGATGCTGACCTCTAGGCCCAGCGCCTCGAGCTGTTCGTTACTATCACCGTCATACGCCGCATGCAGCTTGTCGGACGTGGTATCACGGCGGAAATCGTTGGGAAAAGCGATGCCTTGTTCGCGCAGCAGCGCCAGCTTTTCGCGGCGCGCCTTAAGCTCGTTATTTAAATCCGGCGCCAGAGGTGCACCGCCCTGTGATTGTGATTCAGACATCTTGATTCCTCATAGCCCGGCTTTAAGACTTGCTTCGATAAATTTATCCAGATCGCCATCCAGTACCGCCTGCGTATTGCGTGTTTCCACGCCGGTGCGCAGGTCTTTGATACGGGAATCATCCAGTACATACGACCGAATCTGACTGCCCCAGCCAATGTCCGACTTGGTGTCTTCCAGCGCCTGTTTTTCTGCATTTTTCTTTTGCAGCTCAAATTCGTAGAGTTTGGCTTTTAACTGTTTCATCGCCTGCTCTTTATTCTTGTGCTGCGAGCGGTCGTTCTGGCACTGGGTGACGATATTGGTCGGCAAGTGGGTAATACGCACGGCAGATTCAGTCCGGTTAACGTGCTGACCACCGGCACCCGAGGCGCGGTATACGTCAATACGTAAATCCGCCGGGTTGATTTCGATATCGATATCGTCATCCACTTCCGGATAAGCAAACGCCGAACTGAACGAGGTGTGACGACGGCCGCCGGAGTCGAATGGGCTTTTACGCACCAGGCGATGCACGCCGGTTTCGGTGCGTAACCAGCCGAAGGCATATTCGCCGATGACTTTGATGGTCACCGACTTGATGCCGGCCACTTCGCCGTCGGATTCTTCAATAATCTCGGTTTTGAACCCCCGTGATTCCGCCCAGCGCAGGTACATGCGCAGCAGCATGCTGGCCCAATCCTGGGCCTCGGTACCGCCGGAGCCGGCCTGGATATCCAGATAACAGTTGGCGCTGTCGTACTCGCCGGAGAACATGCGGCGAAATTCCAACTGTCCGAGCTTGCTTTCAAGCTGATCCAGTTCGGCCACCGTCTCGTTGAGGGTGTCTTCATCATCTTCTTCCACCGCCAGTTCCAGCAGGCCGGCGACGTCATCGAGGCCGCGGGTCATCTGGTCGATGGTTTCCACGATGGCTTCCAGGGAGGCGCGTTCCTTACCTAGGGCCTGGGCGCGTTCGGGGTCGTTCCACACATCGGGTTGTTCCAGATCGGCAATGACTTCTTCAAGGCGCTCGCGCCTGAGATCGTAGTCAAAGATACCCCCTGAGAACGTCTGTCCGTTCAGACAGGTCCTGGATGCGGTTTTTTACCGGATTAATTTCAAACATGAGTTCAGTCAGCTCGTAAAAAAGTGATAAGCGTATTAAGCGTATAGGGACGCTATTCTAACGGATCCACGCCACGGTGGGTATAGCAAAATAGATCGCGTTGCCGGCAGGCGGCACATGAAAGTGCGCCGCCTGCACCCCTGCAGCGTGAAATATGACGGGTGACGCTTAAAGCGGCCACAAATGCTGGATTAACAGTTGTACCGTGCGATTACCACGATATTCATTCACATCCAGCTTATAGGCCAGTTCCACCACCCGCACGCTGTTGTCGGGCCACAAGGTATTGTCGATATTAAACGCAATGCCGTCGAGCAGCGGGCCGCCCGCCAGGGGTTCAACCATCAACTTGAGGTGTTTGTCCCCGACCAGCCGCTGTTGCAGTATGCGAAACTTGCCGTCAAAGAGCGGTTCAGGGAACGCCTGGCCCCACGGGCCGCCGTCGCGTAGCATTTCGGCGGTGCTTAACGACAGTTCCTGGCCACCCAGTTCACCATCGGACCAGATCACGCCGTCGAGCAGCGCAGGATCGAGCCACTCATCCACCAGGGAGGCAAAACGCTGGCGGAACAGATCAAACTGCGTCTGCTCCAGCGATAGGCCAGCCGCCATGGCATGACCACCGAACTTTAGGATCATGCCGGGATACAAGGTGTCGAGGCGCTCCAACAGATCGCGCATATGCAGGCCAGCGACCGAGCGGCCCGAGCCTTTAAGCAGCCCGTCGCCCGCCGGAGCGAAAGCGATCACCGGCCGATGAAAGCGTTCTTTGATACGCGACGCCAGGATCCCCACCACGCCCTGATGCCATTCTTGGTGGTAGATGGCCAGACCGAAGGGCATTTCCTGTTGGTTGAGCTCCATCTGACGGCACAGCTCCAGCGCCTCCACTTCCATACCCTGCTCAATTTCGCGCCGGGTATGGTTGAGGGCATCAAGCTCGCTGGCCAGCATTCGTGCTTGAGCCAGATCGTCGGTCAGCAGTAGCGCCACCCCCACCGACATGTCATCCAATCGACCGGCGGCATTTAAGCGCGGTCCCAGGGCAAAACCCAGATCGCTGGCGCACAATTTTGACGTCTCGCGATTGGCGACTTCGGCCAAGGCAATAATGCCGGGGCGACAACGGCCGGCGCGGATACGACTGATCCCTTGGTACACCAGGATGCGATTGTTGGTATCCAAAGGGACCACGTCGGCCACGGTACCTAACGCCACCAGGTCCAGCAGTTCCGCCAGTTTCGGCATCTGCAGATGTTTCACCCCAAACCAGCCATCGGCTTGCAAACGGGCGCGCAGCGCCAGCATCAGGTAAAACGCCACGCCAACCCCGGCCAGGGATTTGGAGGCGAAGTCGCAGCCGGTGAGGTTGGGATTGACAATGGCATCCGCCGCCGGCAGGGTTTCGCCGGGCAGATGGTGATCGGTTATCAACACCGGGATACCATGCTGATGGGCCAATTCAACGCCGGCATGCGAGGAGATACCGTTATCCACGGTGACAATCATCTCAGCGCCACGCGTCCTGGCCTGTTCCACCACTTCCGGACTCAGACCATAACCGTCCTCAAAACGGTTCGGCACCAGAAATTCAATCTGTTCTGCGCCCATTTGCCGCATTGCCAGCACTACCAGGGCGGTGCTGGTGGCACCGTCGGCATCAAAATCACCAACCACCATCAGGCGGCGGTTATCCGCCAATGCGCGCGCCAGCATATCCACGGCCTGATCGATGCCGTCCAGTTGCCCATAAGGCAGCAACCCGCGCACACCACGTTCCAGTTCGGCGCTAGATTTGACACCACGCTGGGCATACAACCGCAGGAGCAGTGGCGAGAGTTCGGCGTTGGTTAAACCTTCGGCGCGCGTCAGAGGACGGCGCCGTAATTCGGTTTTAATTTTCACTGATTGTTCAACCGCCCACCGCTACGCCTGCTTTTTGTTGATCCAGCATCTCCACCATTTCTTTCGGACTTTGGTAACCGGGGATCATGGTGCCGTTTTCCAACACAATTGCCGGCGTGCCCTGAATGCCATATTGCACACCCAGTTGGTAGTGTTTGCTCAAATCGATGGGGCAGGTTGCCGGCGACACGGCATCGCCTTTCATGGCTTTATCAAAGGCGTCAGCGGGATTGGCGCTACACCAGATCGAGACCATGTCTTTTTCCGCCGGTGAATTGATGCCCTGACGCGGAAAGGCCAGATAACGCACGGTAATGCCCAGCGCATTGTAGTCTTTCATTTGCTCATGCAGTTTGTGGCAATACCCGCAGGTGATATCGGTGAAGACGGTGATGACATGTTTTTGTTGCGGTGCTTTATAGACAATCATTTGGTCTTGCAGCGCGTTCAGCCGTTTGGTCAATAACTGATTGGTCACATTGAGCGGTGCATTGCCACTGACGTCATACATTGGCCCCTGGATAACGTGTTTACCGTCGTCCGAGACGTACAGCACGCCGCTTTCCGTCAGCACGGTTTTCAAACCTGCCACCGGCGCGGGCTGAATGTCGGCATTATGCACCCCCAGGCGCGCCAGGGAATGCGTGATGGCAGCATCGTCGGCATAGGCCAGGCGGGAAAGTGCCAGCGCCGCGAAAGAAAGCATTAGCAGGCTTTTTTTCATTGGTAATTCCTTATCTCTTTATTCTAAATAGCCGTGGTTACGTTCCACACCGGTGGCAGGCAAAACCTCACCCCACTCACGCGCGGGGATGGTGCTGCTGATGAATCTGCTTTAAACGTTCAGTCGCAACATGCGTGTAAATTTGAGTAGTGGAAAGATCGCTATGCCCCAGCAGTAACTGCACGACGCGCAAATCCGCACCGTGATTGAGCAAATGGGTGGCAAAGGCGTGACGCAGCACATGGGGCGAAAGCCGAGCGCTGTCGATACCCGACAGGATCGCATAATGCTTGATGCGATGCCAGAAGGTCTGTCGGGTCATTTGCTGGCTGCGTTTACTGGGAAACAGCACGTCGCCGCTCTGCCCGTTCATCAACCAGGGGCGCCCATGCTCCAGATAATATTCCACCCAGTACACCGCCTCTTCTCCCAACGGCACCAAGCGCTCCTTGTCACCTTTGCCAATCACCCGCACCACACCCTGGCGCAGGCTGACATCGCTGATGGTCAGCCCCACCAGTTCGGACACGCGCAGGCCGGTGGCGTACAGCACTTCCAGCATGGCTTTGTCACGCACCTCGATGGGCTGATCAAGCACCGGCGCATTGAGCAACGCACCGACTTGAGCTTCGCTGAGACCTTTGGGCAGCCGTTGCGGCAGTTTCGGTGCCGCCAGCGCCGCGCTGGGGTCATCGTCACGTTGCTTTTCCCGGTATAAGTATTGGAAAAAGCGCCGGATGGCACTCAGCAAACGGGCGGAGCTGGTGGCTTTATAGCCATGCTCCAACCGATCCGCCAGAAATGATTGTAAATCTTCCGCCCCGGCGGCAATCAAATCGCGTTGGTGGTGAGCCAGCCAGTCTGCCAGGCAGGTGAGATCGAGACGGTAAGCCGCCAAGGTGTTATCCGCCAGGTTGCGTTCCAGCCAGAGCGCATCGAGGAATTGCTCGATTAGTGGGTTATCCTGCCGTTGCATCCGCTCTCCCCTGTGGTTTTTTTCATGCCTGCATTATGCCTGATTAAGCCGCTAATCTGGTACACTTGATGACATTAGCTGTTAAGTAAGAGTATGAGTAAAGATGAAAGTCGGTTTGTTTTATGGCTCCAGTACCTGCTATACCGAAATGGCGGCGGAGAAAATCCGCGATATCCTCGGCGAGGATCTGGTGGATTTACATAATATCAAAGACGCGCCGCCGCTGCTGATGGAACAGTATGATGTACTGATCCTCGGCATCCCTACCTGGGACTTCGGCGAGATCCAAGAAGATTGGGATGCCGTCTGGTCGCAGTTGGCCGGTCTGAACTTATCCGGCAAGCCGATCGCCTTGTACGGTATGGGCGATCAGCTGGGTTATGGTGAATGGTTTCTCGATGCCCTTGGCTACCTGCATGATGTTCTGGCCCCCTGTGGTGCCAGCTTTATCGGTTATTGGCCGACCGAGGGCTACGAATTCACCAGTCCCAAGGCGCTGACCACCGATGGCAAGCATTTTGTTGGACTGGCCCTCGACGAGGTCAACCAGTACGATCTCAGCGAGACACGGTTACAACAATGGTGTGAACAGATCCTGGAAGAAATGGCTCCCCTGCTTTAACCCCTTTGCAGCCAACGCACCTGCGGCTCGAAATGGTCAAATAAAATTGGCCACAGTGTTGGAGCTTTGCTAAATACCCAATCAATGGCTTAATTTCTGTGTCGATAAAATACGTCATCGGGCCGTACCTGAAATCGGGTATCTGACACTCCCCCTGCCCGTTTGTACAACAGCCAAAATCTGACGGCCCTTCTCCACTCAATACAACAATCATCATCAGTCCTTAGCGTGGTGTTGTTGTGTCTCATCATGTGAGGTGCCTCATTGAGGCGGACCTCATGGAATCAAGAGTTCCGCTGGGCACCGTCATTGCGGTGGAGGGCCTGAAGCGGGTATCGTTAGCCCTGGGTCAACTGATGGTAATGCTTATTTTGTGTACTCATTTCAGGCAACTATTTCATGGTGTCGTAACGGTGAAATGTACCACAGTTGATCCCCCTGCCAAATCACTCACCTGTTGCACTTTTTATATTAATCCAGCCTGTAGTGGTGTTGTTGATTTTGGTTAAGTCAGATTAGGATATTATGGTGTGATATTAAGCCGTTAAAGGACAGGGAAACAGCATGGATGCGCAGCACACCAATGAACTTACGTCGGCGATGTTAGCCGGCATGGATATATCTCCGTTTACGGCGGAACACGTGGCGGAGATGACAGAGGAAGGGTACAAAATCGCGCTCGATAACGGGCAGATGGCGGATGATTTTCTGGTGCCTGTTCAGGCATGCCGTCCGGAGGTGGAGTAATGGCCACCGGATACTGGATAGTCAAAGGGGATAAAACCACCTGCGGCGGCACCGTTCTGAACGGGCGTCCCGAAAAAAAACTGGGAAAAAATCACAGCTATACCGCCGTGAATGGTAGCCCGGTTTCCTGTGGGAAACATCCGGGAACCTACAGCGTGGCTGGGGGGCATCCCGGCGATATCATTCATGGCAGCTATGCTGCCAGCACGTTGTACAGTCGTTCGACCTGTCCGTGTAAGGCTTTATTTATTCCATCCCAGACCTTTATGTCACATGGCCTTTATCCGGAGTCTCAAAGAGCAGTAGCCGCGACTACAGCTGAGCCGGAGCAATATGCTCAGGCAGCCAAAAAAATGTCCCCGCCTTCCTACCTCACTGGAGAAAAATCCGAATCGGGATTTGTGCCTGATTATCCGGCATTACGTAACACGCACGATTTTCCGGATGAACATCTGCGGGACATGCTGTCACAAAATAATAATGATGTGATGTTCATCACTCTTTCAGAAGCTTTTGAGGTACTCCAGTCGTGGGGCTGGAATGAGACAAAAACAGCCTGGGTGGAAACCACACAGTCAGGTGTGGGCAAGGTTCTGGTGAACTATGGTGTGAACGGAAAGGACGTTGTGACGACATCGATGATAATTTCAAAGCTGGGCAGTTTTGGTATCCGAGCGACAGTTTACATTAACCATAAAGGGACTGAGTTAATTAAGCTGACGGGGTATCCTGGGATCAGAAAAATAGTAAATGCACCGGTGTTTGCATTAAAAAATCCGAAGGTGGTTGATCTGGGTATCGGTAAATATGGGCTTAAAAACTCTATTATCAGTGGCGCACGGGTTACGTTTTATGTAGCAGCGGCTTACCGGACGCTTGATTTTATATTAAATGATGAAACGTCGCTGTCTGAGTTTATTGGTTCCCTGGCAACGGATGTGGTGAAGATCGGGCTTGCTTCAGCTATTAGTTGGGGAGCTGTTAGTGCTATTGCTGCTTTCACCGCCGTAGTTTCTGTTCCTTTGGTCGCTGTTGTTGCGATCGGTCTTGCTACAGCGATAATTCTTAATGAGTTAGATGATAAATTTGGAGTTACTGATAAGGTTGTTGTGTACATAGAGGCTGCGCAGCAAGAGTTTGTAGAGAAAGCGCGAGAGATGGAGCAGGGACTCTGGGACTTAGGATCTATGTATGCTGATCGGATGCTTGATAAAGGTAAGGACGTTATTGAATATGAGGTTAGACGTTACATTAGACAATCATTGAAAGATATCATTCCGAGGTATTTTTGATGAGTAAATTTTCTTTCACTAACCGCGTTTGGTTTGTTTTTTTTGATCTAATACTGATTGTGATTACAGTGATTTCATTTTACTTCGGGATTAAGCGTATTATTGTTTATTTTTCGTACCCTGATTTTTTTGTTTTTTCTATTTTTTCTGTTTTTTCTGTTTTGTTTTTTATGATATCAACTCCTATCTTGATTTTATCATTTAGTCCTATTTTTAGGGGGATTCAGGCGAACATCAACCTTCAGATAAAAATAGCAAAATTAATTAAATTAGGACTACTTTTTATTTTTTTATCATCGCTAGTATTTAATTTATTTTATCTAAGTTTGATGAGTAACAAAGGATATATTAAATGCAATGGTACACCATCAGGTTGGATGCCTGTTATGGCTAATAAATACGCAATAGATGAGCATCTTTGTAAAAAAAAGGATCCCTGAACGCCAGATTGCCAGCGAGGGACTGGCCCAGGCAACATTGAGTAACTTTAGTCTTAGGTGGTACTAATGTATAATCTTACATTAAAAATAAGAATAACCATGTTCTTTGGTATTTTGTTTTTGTTTATACCTTTAGGGCTTGGTGGTTTATACCTAGCTTTAGATGGGATAGACGTTTATTTATCTTTTCCTGATGTTTTTGTTTTTTCATCTTTTATTATATATGGTTTTACTTTTTTTCTAATTATTTTTCCTCTTGTTTTTATTTCAACTTACCCTATTTTTTTAGGACGACAGGTTTCATGTTCAGTTCAAAAAACCATTTCTAATTTTATTGTATTTTGTTTCTTTTTTTCCATCCTATTTCAGATGGGATTCAAGTTTTATTTTATAAGTGAATTTGAAAAGAGAGGATATATAGCTTGTCGAGGTATTCCATTAGGCTGGATGCCAGGAATGGCGACTAAATATGCGACTAACGAAGCACTGTGCTTGAAAAAGGATCTTTGAGATCCTTTTCATCAGCACTGCATCGATGATAATTTCGAAGCTGGGCAGTTTTGGTATCCGAGCGACGGTTTACATTAACCATAAAGGGACTGAGTTAATTAAATTGACGGGGTATCCTGGGATCAGAAAAATAGTAAATGCACCGGTGTTTGCATTAAAAAATCCGAAGGTGGTTGATCTGGGTATCGGTAAATATGGGCTTAAAAACTCTATTATCAGTGGCGCACGGGTTACGTTTTATGTGGCAGCGGCTTACCGGACGCTTGATTTTATATTAAATGATGAAACGTCGCTGGCTGAGTTTATTGGTTCCCTGGCAACGGATATTGTGAAAATAGGTATTTCCTCCGCTATTGGTTGGGGTGTAGGAGCCGCTGCCGTTGCTTGTATTCCTTTCATTTCTGGCCCATTAGTGGTTGTTGTAAGTTTCGGTTTTTTTGCTGCGTGGGGGTTAAATAAACTTGATAGTAAATTTGGGATGACGGATAAAGTCGTTGCCTATATTGAGGCCGCACAGCAAGAGTTCATAGCGAAAGCGCGAGAGATGGAACTGGAATTTTGGGACTTGGGAGCGATGTATGCTGATCTCATGCTTGATAAAGGTAAGAAAATTATCGAATCTGAAATTAAGCGGTATTTAAGGGATACTCTCGATAATGTCATTCCGAGGATATATTGATGGTGGTAATAAGACTTAAGGCCATTGCAGCGTTTTTCCTTTTTTTGATGATTGGAATGGTGGCATTTTATATTTCTCTTCAATCACTGATTGATTATTTTAAGTTTTACGATGTGATAATATATTCATGGATGGATTGTTGCGTTTTATTATCTTCTTTTGTTTTTTTTCTTATTTCCATATATCCTGCTTATGTTATTTTTTATGGTGTGCCTATCCCTATAGGAAAAGCAAAGAGTGTTTATAAACTGATCCTTGTTTTTTTTGTTGCATCATTGGTGATCCCTATTGCCTTCTCTTTTATTTATGTAAATAAAATAGAATCTAAAGGCTATATTCAGTGCAGAGGTATTCCATCAGGCTGGATGCCAGGAATGGCAACTAAATATGCGACTAACGAAGCACTGTGCTTGAAAAAGGATCCTTGAGATCCTTTTACTCAGCACGACATCGATGATAATTTCTAAGTGTGGTGACGGGATACCCTATAGCTTTCGAATCGCAGGAAGGCGGCAAGGGAGAGAACACGATGAGCTTACTCCAGTAAGTGATTCGTGTGAAAGAGCGCGGCCAACGCACCTGCGGTTCGAAAGATGACGGGTATCAGTCTTGGGTCTGCTGCGACGCCCCCCCACTGAGCAACGTCTGACGCAAAGCGCGCCACTCCCGTTGCCCCATGCTGTCAGCCGCCAGCCACAGCTTGCGTTTTTGTTTTCCCCCCACCAGTCGCAGGGACAGCAGTATACCGCCTTTGATCATCCAGGGTTTTCCGCTGATCAGGTAGTCTTTCTGATGCCAGCGCACATGCTGGTCGCCTTCGAGCACCAGCTCGCCACGGCAGGCCATGATGTTTTTCTGGCTGCGGATGCATTCAAACACCACCAGGGTGATTAGCGTGATCCACACCAAGCCGTAATTCTCCGGCCATGGCGAGAGCAGGATAAGCAGGGCCAGTATCCCATGGACCATCAGGGAAAAAAATTGCGTGCGCCAGGAGACCCTGACGTCACATCGCCAGAGGACCACGGGCTTTATTTCGTTGTTGTATCATTGTGATCATTTTTTTTAGTCCGCTATCCAGAGGTTCACCATGATTCATCAGCCAGTTAAAAAGATCAGGATCGTCGCATTCTAAAAGACGCACGAACAATTTTTTGTCTTCTTCGCTAAGCTGGTCATAATCATATTCAAAAAACGGCATAATCGAAATGTCCAGTTCACGCATGCCGCGACGGCAAGCCCAGTGAACGCGTGCTCTATTGTCGATATCCATAATGACTTTTTACCTCATTTTCGATCTAGCCTGGCGTAGTTTACCCCGTTTTGCGAACAAGCATTACACAAAACGACACATTCCGACATATTCGGTGAATATTTAGCGAAGCAGACCGCACGTATCGGTAACCCTGCCCCGAAATAAGCGTTTGCAAAGCAGCCCAGCTCTTTTACCATGGGCAGATTGTTTAGCAGCACACCCAGTAGATTTCGAGTTGCAGGCGGGCGGCAAGCGAGTGAGTCTGGAGCTTGCCTTGGCAGGGGATTCGGGTGAACACGCATAACCAAGGCTCCTGCAACATGAAAGATAAAGGGTACAACAGGATAGGAGTGTTTCATGTCAGTTAAAGTTCCTTTTCCACCACGTTTACCTTCACCATCGAGCCGTTTGCCATTGACGTTTATCTCGCTGGAAGATTGGGCGCTGGTCAGCCTAACCGGGCCGGATGCACTAAAATATTTGCAGGGACAGGTCACTACCGATGTGGCAGCCATGGCGACGGATCAGCATATCCTGGGTGCACATTGTGATGCAAAGGGCAAAATGTACAGCGATCTGCGTTTGTTTCATCGCCAGAATGGCATGGCCTATATCGAACGGCGTAGCGTACGCGACCATCAGCTCGCCGAGTTAAAAAAATATGCGGTGTTTTCCAAAGTGACGATGACGGCGGATGATGATGTCAGGCTTATCGGCGTAGCCGGTTTCCAGGCGCGTGCCGCCTTAAGCGGGTTATTCGCTGACCTGCCCGATGCCGATCACGCTGTGGTGCAGGACGGTGAAACCACGTTGTTGCATTTCAGCCAACCATTGGAGCGCTTTTTACTGGTCACCACCGAGACGGTAGCGGACACTCTGCTGGATAACCTGGCGGGCCAGGCGCAACTTAACGATAGCCAGCAATGGCTGGCGCTCAATATCGAGGCGGGTCTTCCCCTGATCGATAGCGCCAATAGCGAACAATTTATTCCGCAAGCCACTAATTTACAGGCCCTGGGCGGGATCAGCTTTAGCAAGGGCTGTTATGCCGGACAGGAGATGGTGGCCCGGGCAAAATACCGCGGTGCCAATAAACGTGCGTTGTATTGGCTCGCGGGCAAAGCCAGCCACGTTCCTGCCGCCGGGGACGAACTTGAATTGCAAATGGGTGACAATTGGCGTCGTACCGGCACGGTAATGGCGGCTTGTCAGCTTGAGGACGGCACGGTCTGGGTGCAGGCGGTATTAAACCATGATTTGGCACCGGACAGCCAACTGCGAGTAAAGGACGATACCTCCGGGGCACTGGCGATACAACCGTTGCCCTACTCGTTAGAATCGGAATAAACCGCCCTGAAATCAGCAACGACCTGGCGGTTAGATATATAAATAGATCGCCAGAAAATGACACACGCAGCCGCCTAGGACAAAACCATGCCAGATGGCATGGTTATACGGAATGCGATGGCAGGCATAAAAAATCACCCCGATGGAATAGATCACCCCACCCACCGCCAGCAATACCATGCCGCCCAATGGCAAACGCTGTGCGAGTTGATAAATGACCACCAGTGATAACCATCCCATGGTCAGGTAGGTAATCAGCGAGATCACTTCAAAACGATGCGCAAACACCAGTTTGAACATCACCCCCACCAGCGCCATACCCCAGATCACCATCATCAAGCCTTTGGCCAGCGGCGATGCCAGCCCCACCATAAGAAACGGCGTGTAGGTACCGGCGATCAGCAGATAAATGGCGCAATGGTCCATTTTTTGTAGCCACCGTTTGGCCGGTGGATGGGGGATGGCATGATACAACGTGGAGGCCAGGAACAGCAGAATCATACTGCCGCCATACAAGCTGTAGCTGGTAATTGCCGTGATATTGGCCCCGGCCTCATCCGCCTGAACCAATAACAGTACCAAGCCAATAATGCCGAAGAGTAAACCAATACCATGACTAATACTGTTGGCGATTTCCTCCGCTACAGAATATCCATGAGCTAATAATTTATTAGCCATACTATAAAAACCTCGATCTTAATTTGGTGATGATGTCAGCTACGGGACATAGCTTAACCGAGAACCATTCCAGTGTACACGTGTAAGCTGAAAAAGAGGCCTCGCCAATGGATTTCAAGTTGCGGGCTTTTGGCATACAATGCTGCGCCTTACGCACGTGTTATTGGGGTAAGTATGTCTAAGGTATTACCTGAGTTAGCCTTCGGTGAATTGACCGAAGTGGTCGCTTTTTTGATGGAAATTGACAAACTTAAAAGCATACAGCGCCGTACCAAGGTGTTGGGTACGCAGCGCCAGGAAAATACCGCCGAACACAGCTGGCATTTTGCCGTGGGTGTTATGGCCCTCGCACCCTATGCCGGCAACGACGTCGATATCAACCGGGTGATTCAAATGGCGTTGGTACACGATATTGTTGAGATCGACGCGGGTGATGTGCTGGTCTACGACCTGGCGGCCCGGTTGGCAGTACAGGATCAGGAACACGCCGCCGCCACGCGCTTATTCGGCCTGCTGCCAGATCCGCAGCGTGAACATTTCCACCAGCTGTGGCTGGAATATGAGGCGGGCGAAACCGCCAACGCGCGGTTTGCCTTGATGATCGATCGTTTAATGCCAGTGCTGATGAATCTGCATAACCGCGGTCAAAGCTGGGTGGAAAACGGCATTCGGCTGGAGCAGGTCTTAACGCGTAATGCTTTTATTGCCGATGTTTACCCTGCCCTATGGGATCATCTCAGCCAGCATTTGAACCAGGCCCAGCAAAACGGCTGGTTAAAATAACCCCGCCGGACGGGTCTGCAACCGCCAGCGCGATCCAGGCCAGCCATAGGCTATCTTCATTACGGCTTACGGTTGCGCCCCGCGTTGGGCGGTGTGTTTTGCGCCGGCTTGGGTGACATTTTCTGCCCCGGCTTGAGCGGCGTTGTCTGCCCCAACTTGGGTAACGTTTTCTGCCCCGACGTGGGCGACGTAGTTTGCCCTGACTTGGGTGGTGTTTTCTGCCCCGGCTTGGGTGACGTTTTCTGCCCCGACGTGGGCGATGTCGTTTGCCCCGATTTGGGTGGTGTTTTCTGCCCCAACTTGGGTGACGTTTTCTGCCCCGACGTGGGCGACGTCGTTTGCCCTGACTTGGGTGGCTTTTTCTGCCCCGGCGTGCGTTGACCCACGATATTGGTATGTCGGGTGAGCGCGGGACGAGCATGACGTGGTGCGTGTTGCTCATCCGCTCCGGCTGCCGGCACCAGGCATTCTACCCCACCGCCAATCAGCTTTTTCAGCCCCATATCCTCCAGCGCGGAGCGGATCACCGCCGCATTGGCCGGATCATGATAGCGCAACAGGGCTTTATGTAACCGCCGCTGGCGATCGCCCTTGGGCACCACCACATCTTCGCTTTTATAATCCACTTTGGCCAACGGGTTCTTGCCGGTGTAATACATGGTAGTGGCGTTAGCCATTGGCGATGGATAGAAATTTTGTACCTGATCGAGGCGAAAACGGTTTTTCTTCAGCCACAGCGCCAAGTTGACCATATCAAGATCCCGGGTTCCCGGATGGGCCGAAATAAAGTAGGGAATTAAATACTGTTTTTTACCGGCTTCGGCGGAGTAGCGATCAAACAACTCTTTGAACCGATGATAACTGCCCATACCCGGTTTCATCATTTTCGCCAGCGGCCCCGACTCGGTATGTTCCGGGGCGATTTTCAGGTATCCGCCCACATGATGGAGCGCCAGTTCCTTGACATAACGCGGATCCTCCACCGCCAGATCGTAGCGTACCCCGGAGGCGATCAGCACTTTTTTGATCCCCTTAATGGCGCGGGCACGGCGATAGAGTTTGATGGTCGGCTCATGATCGGTGTCCATATGAGGACAGATTTCCGGGTAAACACAGGAGGCGCGGCGACAGGTTTGTTCGGCGCGTGGGGATTTGCAGCGCAACATGTACATATTGGCGGTCGGACCGCCCAAATCGGAGATAACGCCGGTAAACGCCGGAACCTTATCGCGGATCTCTTCGATTTCCCGCACGATTGACGCCTCTGAACGGCTTTGAATAATGCGGCCTTCATGCTCGGTAATCGAACAGAACGAACAGCCGCCGAAGCAGCCACGCATAATATTGATCGAAGAGTGAATCATCTCATAGGCCGGAATGGCGGCGTTACCATAGGCCGGATGAGGAACCCGCTGGAACGGCAGCGCAAACACCTGGTCCATCTCCGGTGTAGTCAGCGGGATGGCCGGCGGATTGATCCAGACAAAACGATCGCCGTGCTTTTGCATCAGCGCCCGCGCGCAGCCGGGGTTGGTCTCATGATGCAAAATCCGCGAGGCGTGAGCATACATCACTTTGTCGGCTTTGACCTTTTCATAGGAGGGGAGCAGGACATAGGTCCGCTCCCAGGGCTTGGGTTTAGCCGCGCGCACCGTGACCGATTTGGCCTCGGGCAGGGGCGTTTTGCCATCGGCGCAGGGCAAATCGTCGCCATAAGGATTAAGGATGGGCTCAATGCGGCCGGGTTGATCCAGACGGGTTGAATCCACCCCGCTCCACCCAGGCAGCGCGTCTTTGCGCATCACGGCCGTGTTGCGCACGTCGTGAATATCCCCCACCGCTTCTCCCGCGGCCAATCGATGAGCCAACTCCACCAGTGGTCGCTCGCCGTTGCCGTAGATCAACATATCGGCTTTGGAATCCACCAGCACCGATCGCCGTACCGTATCAGACCAGTAATCATAATGGGCAATCCGCCGCAAGCTGGCTTCAATGCCACCCAAAATCACCGGCACGTCTTTGTAAGCTTCTTTGCAACGTTGGGTGTAGGCCAGGGTGGCGCGATCCGGTCGTTTGCCGGCAACATTGCCCGGTGTGTAGGCATCGTCGTGGCGCAATTTACGATCGGCGGTATAACGATTGATCATGGAATCCATATTGCCGGCGGTCACGCCGAAAAACAGATTCGGTTGGCCCAAACGCATAAAGTCTTGTTTGCTGGTCCAATCAGGCTGGGCAATGATGCCGACGCGAAATCCCTGTGACTCCAGCATACGTCCAACGATGGCCATGCCAAAACTCGGGTGATCGACATAGGCATCACCGCAGACAATAATGATATCGCAGCTATCCCATTCCAGTTGATCCATTTCGGCGCGAGACATCGGCAAAAACGGCGCAACGCCAAAGCATTCCGCCCAATAGGGTGGATAAGAAAACAGGCCGCGTTCGGGTTGGATCAAGCTGGGGGATCCCATACTCACACTCTTAGACAGGTTATTTCGCCGGGCGGTGATTATACCCTCACTGACTAAAATAAGTAGGGATCTTTATCAGGACGATGGGTCGGCCTGTTCGGTAAACCGCCGGAACACGTCCAGGGTTTCTTCGCTGACGTGGTGCTCAAGCCCTTCGGCATCGCGGCGTGCGGTTTCCGGGCTGACGCCGAGCGCCAGGAGAAACGACTCCACCGTCTGGTGACGCTCGCGGCTGCGTAGCGCCATGGCTTCCCCCTCTGGGGTCAGAAACACACCCCGATAGGGCTGCTGGCGGATCAACCCGGCTACGGCAAGGCGTTTAAGCATCTTCGCCACCGTAGGCTGAGAAACGCCGAAACGGGCGGCCAGCTCCACTTGGCGCACTTCGCCATAATCATTGATCAGGTCGGCGATCAGTTCGACATAATCATCCATCAATTCCGAGCGATGGGCGGCCCTAACCTGAAGAAAACCTTGTACATGTTCCTCCACATCCACCAGTTGCGTGGTACGGTTCGGCAAATCGTCTGGTTCAGGGTGGGTCATACTTTTTCCTCATGGGTTACGCTAACACACCATCAGCCGTCGATGGTGCAGCAAAGCATACCATTGTTGTTAAACACGTTGGACTACAAATTGCCCTTGGTTGTCATTGTTCAACCAAGGGTGATGAAACTTTGCCTTTGCTATACAGTATAGCCTATGCTATATATGAGCAATAAATAAGCATCCTGTCGATCTCACCGCGCTGACGTGAACACCTCATGCGCAAGGTCCGACATGCTGTACGGAGCTCAGCGTAATGCCAATAACAACACTGCCATTATCTTCACGGTCTCTGGCCTGGCACCCTTTGGTTGCACTAGCCATCGGGCTCGTCCTGGTTTGTGGTTCAGCCTTGGCGGAGAAAAAATTCACGGTTGTCACCACCTTTACCGTGATTCAGGATCTGGCGCAGAACGTGGCCGGTGACGCCGCAATAGTGGTATCGATTATCAAGCCCGGTGCGGAGATCCATGATTATCAGCCGACCCCGAAGGATATCGTCAAAGCCCAATCAGCGGATTTAATCCTGTGGAATGGTCTGAATCTGGAGCGCTGGTTCACGCGGTTTTTCGATAATATCCACCATGTGCCCTCAGCCGTCGTCAGCGAGGGTATTACGCCACTGCCCATTCGCGCCGGTCCGTATAGCAACAATCCCAATCCTCATGCCTGGATGTCACCCACCAACGCACGGGTCTACGTGGAAAATATTCGTCAGGCTTTGGTGCGCCACGATCCGGCCAATGCCACGACCTATAACCGCAACGCCGCCCTTTATGCGGCCACTATCGCTGCGATGGATGCGCCGCTGCGCGCCAGGTTGGCCAATATACCCGCAGGACAGCGCTGGCTGGTCACCAGCGAGGGCGCATTCAGTTATCTGGCGCGGGACTTCGCCCTGCAAGAAGCCTATTTGTGGCCGGTTAATGCCGACGAACAAGGCACACCCCGGCAAGTGAGCCAGGTGATCGACCGGGTGCGTCAGCACCATATTCCGGTGGTATTTAGCGAGAGCACGGTTTCCGATAAACCCGCCAGACAGGTGGCAAAAGAAACCGGCGCGCACTACGGCGGCGTGCTTTATGTGGACTCCCTCTCCGCCGCCGACGGACCGGTACCCGACTACCTCAGTCTGCTGAACGTGACCATTGATACTATCGCCAAGGGATTTAACCAATGAACGCCCCCGATCACCGGCCGCATTTGCGGGTCGACAAGATTACCGTCACCTATAACAATGGGCATACCGCCCTGCACAACGCCAGCTTTGAACTGACCGGTGGTACCCTTTGTGCCCTGGTGGGGATCAATGGCAGTGGCAAGTCCACCTTATTCAACAGCATTATGGGCATGGTGCGCCCGTCGACAGGCACGGTGACGCTGGATAATCACCCCATGGCCTGGGCGTTGCGTAACAACCTGGTCGCTTATGTGCCGCAAACCGATCAGGTGGATTGGCATTTCCCGGTGCAGGTATCGGACGTTGTGATGATGGGCCGCTACGGCAAAATGTCATTCCTGCGCATCCCTAGCACCGAAGACCGACGCCAGGTCGCACTGGCGTTGGCGCGCGTCGGCATGACGGCGCTTGCCAAGCGCCAAATCGGCGAGCTGTCCGGCGGGCAGAGGAAACGGGTGTTCCTGGCCCGCGCCCTGGCGCAACAAGGTCGCGTGATGCTGCTCGATGAGCCTTTTACCGGAATTGATGTGCACACCGAAAGCGCCATTATCGACCTGTTGATCACCTTGCGCGAAGAGGGCCAACTGATATTGATATCCACCCATAATCTGGCGGCTATACCAGAATTTTGCGATCGGGTGGTACTGATTAACCGCACGGTGCTGGCGGCCGGCCCCACCGACAGCACCTTTACCCAGGAAAATTTGCAACGGGCGTTTGGCGGCGACCTGCGCTACCTGAATCCGGCGCAGTCGCTGTTGCCCACCAAACCAAGATCACCGAGGGCCGAAACGCCGGCAACCTCTCGCGCCACCACGGAGCACGACGTCCGCGCGTCAGAGGCACCGAACACCTGCCGGCGGGTGTTGTAATGCTAGCGCTGTTGGCGGAACCCTTTCACTATGATTATATGCTCAAGGCCATTTGGGTAAGCGCGACTGTCGGTGCGGTCTGCGCCTTCCTTTCCGCCTACCTGATGCTCAAGGGCTGGTCGTTGATGGGTGATGCGCTTTCCCATTCAGTCGTGCCCGGGGTGGCAGGAGCCTACGCGCTGGGTTTGCCGGTGGTGGCCGGGGCGTTTATCAGCGGTATGCTGGCCGCGCTGGTGATGGCGCTGGCACGCCATTATAGCCGGCTGCGCGAAGACGCGATTATCGGCATGGTGTTTACCGCTTTTTTTGCCGCCGGTTTGCTGATTATTTCCTTGAACCCCACATCAGTCAACGTGCAGTCGATCATTTTCGGCAATATTCTGGGCATTGCCGACCAGGATGTGTTGCAGGTGGGGAGCATCAGCGGAGTCTCTTTGGTCGTACTGTGCGTCATCTGGCGGGATTTACTGGCGGTATTTTTTGACGAGCGCCACGCCGTTTCTATTGGGCTTTCGCCGTTGCGGCTGAAAATCATTTTTTTTACCCTGCTTAGCGCCTGCACCGTGGCGGCGTTGCAAACCGTCGGTGCCATCCTGGTGATTGCCATGATGATCACCCCTGGCGCGACGGCGTACCTGCTGACAGACCGTTTTTCGCGGTTGGTTGGCATCGCCATCAGCATGGGTATCTTGACCAGCGCCGGTGGTGCCTGGTTGAGTTATTTTATCGATGGCACCACCGGCGGTGTCATCGTCACGTTGCAAACCCTGGTATTTTTGTTGGCGTTTCTGTTGGCACCCAAATATGGACTTTTGGCCGCCGGCCGACGCCGCACACTGGCGCGAGGTGAGCGTTAATGGTGTGGTTGGAATGGTTGACAACCCCGCTGGGCTTTGGCTTTATGCAACGGGGTATCATCGCCGCCATCGCCACCGGCGTGGTATGCGCTATCCTGTCGTGTTTTCTGGTACTCAAGGGCTGGTCGTTAATGGGTGACGCCATTTCCCATGCCGTTCTTCCGGGCATGGTAGTGGCAATAATCGCTGGTGTGCCGATCGTGGTGGGCGCCTTTGGATCCGGGCTCTTTTGCGCCCTGGCTATTGGTTTTATTAAGGATCGTTGCCGGGTCAAGGAGGACAGCGTAATGGGGATTGTCTTCTCCGGCATGTTCGCTTTGGGACTGGTACTGTTTTCCCGTATCGACACCGACCAACATTTAACCCATATATTGTTTGGCAACATGCTGGGCATCACCACCAGCGAACTGTGGCAAATGCTGGTAATCGCCGCGGTGGTGTCACTGATCGTGCTGGTTAAACGCCATGATGTGTTGTTGTATTGCTTCGACCCGTCCCAGGCCAAAGCGGTGGGAATGTCGGTGAAACGACTGCACTACGGCCTGCTGTGTCTACTGGCATTAACCATTGTCGCTGCATTGCAGGCGGTGGGCGTCATCATGGCCATCGCCATGTTGATTGCACCCGGCGCTACCGCCGTGCTGATTTGCCGTCGTTTTGACCACATGCTGCTGGTGGCGACGTTGGTGTCGGTATTCTCATGTATTAGCGGTACGTTAATCAGTTTTTATATCGACGGCGCCACCGGCCCTTGCATCGTGTTGATGCAGGTCGCGGTGTTTTTCCTGACGCAACTGTGCCGCCTGGCCAACCGAAACCTGCATCCGGCGACGCCGGGATAAACTGCACAACCCTCACCTTTCGACAAGCAACGTTATTTTTTCAAATCCACAGCCATCTGCTTCAGCATACGTTTGTCGATTTTAAACCGTCTCACCGTCAACGCGAGCAACAGATGCAACACCCCGGGAATGACCGTAGACAATAACGTAATTCCCTGTAGTGACGTGGGCGTTTGATTTTCTACCCCGGCCCGATAAGCAATAATCACCAGGGTAATGCTAATAATGGAACCCGCCAGCGCCCACGCAAGTTTGACGAAAAACAGGTTGAAGGCAAAGTTCATGCCCGATGAGCGCACCCCAGATTTCCATTCGCCATAATCATCCGCGAAAGCGACCATGGTGAAGTGTAATGGCAAGGTGAAGCCCAGTGTTACACAGCAGATAAATACCAGCACTAGCCAACAGGTGGTATAGGCTCCTGGAACAAAATAAACCGCAAAATGACTCACTGCCAGCAGCATATTCACCGCAAAATAAATATTTTTCACTTCGAAACGACGGGTAAAAAATTGCACGAAAATCGAGCCGAGAATACCGCCAAACGTCGCCAACCCAAAAAATAACGAGGTGTAGCCAGCGTTGCCATGCAGCACATAGGTAATAAAGTACATTGCCGCCCCACCTTTGGTATTAAAAATACCAATCAGCAGCAGCGACATGAAAAAAGTCAGTATCAACTGATCGTTTTTCCTAATGTTGGCTAGATTTTCCCGAATAACAAACTTATGGCCTGGTTCATTGTGATTACGCTCACGCACACTAAAAAAGCAAAACAGTGACATCAGCACTGCCAGAGAACAGAGAATACCCACTCCCAATGCATAGCCGCGCGCAACGTTGGTACCGCCAAGATGCGTGACCATGAACGGTAACCCCACCGCCACGGCAAAACCCGCACCACCCGATATGGCAAAACGGAAGGATTGGCAGGAAACGACCTCACGCGGGTTATTAGTGATCTTGGATATCAGCGCGCAGTAGGGCACATTGTTCAGTGAATAAAGTAATGACAACAGGAAATAGGTGACAATGGCGTAGACGACCTTCCAATGATAGGCAATATCTGGCACAACAAAGGTCAGAAAACCGATCAAACCAAGAGGTACTGCCGTCCACAGCAAATAGGGCCGGAACTGCCCCCAGCGGGTGAACGTTCGGTCAGCCACAATACCAATCATCGGGTCGGACACCGCATCAAGCACCCGTAAAACCACAAACAATGTCCCGACCAGCGCTGGCGTCAAGCCAAATACATCAGTGTAAAAAAATGTCAAAAAATTACTGATAAGCCCAGTAATTACCGTGCCGCCCGCATCGCCAAAACCATAACCGATTTTTTCGAGTAACGTCATACTGCTGGGCACGGTGGGCTGTTGCACACCGGTCTGTGTTACGATTCTACTTGTCATGCTGTGCTCCGATATATGTAGGGTGAGGGTAGTGCCCGTCTGTGCGGACTGACATGATCAGAAATTGAACAGCGTTAGTGCGTTGGCACCGGCTTTGATAAACAAAGGAATAACGTCGAGTGGCGCGTCGGTGGTGATAGTGACGCCGCCGGGCTGTTGCTGCCCGGTCCAGGCATCAATCCAGTCAGCGCCGTCAGGCAGAAAAACCCGCCGATGTGTTTGGCCGGCGTTCAGTATCGGAGCCACTAACATATCGGCGCCGAACATATACTGATCCTCGCACTGCCAACTTTCTGGCTGTGCCGGAAATTCATAAAACATCGGCCGCATCAGCGGTGCGCCGGTTTCATGGGCCTCGTTCATCAGCATCGTTAAATACGGTCTTAGCGTTTCACGCAATGTCGCATAGCGCTGCAAAATCGTGTAGGTTGCCTCGCCAAAGCTCCAAAGTTCGTTGCCGGCACCGGTATTGCACTGTGCGATACCGTCGCGCCAAGGAATTGATGGCTCGGTTATCGGTTCCCGATGACCATGCATGCGCAGCACCGGACAAAAAACCGCCCACTGGAACCAACGGATCAATAATTCATGGAATTGTGGATCAGTGACATTACCGCCATGAAAACCACCGATATCGGTGGTCCACCAGGAAATACCTGCCATGCCCATATTGAGTCCAGCGCATAGCTGGTTACGCATGGAGGCAAATGACGACTGGATGTCACCAGACCAGACCAAGGCGCCGTAACGCTGACTGCCGGCCCAGGCGCAACGCACCAGACTGACCGGTGCCTCTACCCCTGCGGCTTTCTGCCCGTCAAACACCGCTTGGGTGTAACACAACGGATAAATATTGCCGATTTCTAAGGTATTACCTATGTGATAACGATAATTATCAAAGTCATAGATGCCATATTCTGGCTCAGCCTCATCCAGCCAAAACAAACGCACACCCTGATCAAAATAGTTTCGTTTCAGCGCTTGCCATAGAAATTGCCGAGCGCCCGGGTGTGTGGCATCGATAAACCGCGTGTTGCCAAGGAAATCAAAATTGATATTCAGACCTTTATTGCTATTGACCAAATACCCCTTTTCATTCATTTCGGCGTAATTCTCTGAGCGAACATCCACCGTCGGCCAAACGGACACCATCAGTTCGGTGCCCATAGCCTTTAACTCGTCAATCATACTTTGCGGGTCCGGCCATTCGCGCGCATCAAATCGCCAATCACCCTGTATGGGCCAATGGAAAAAGTCCGCGACAATCACCGCCAGCGGGATCCCGCGCCGTTGGTATTCACGCGCCACTGACAACAATTCATCCTGGGTGCGGTAGCGCAGTTTTGACTGCCAAAGTCCCAGAGCATAATCAGGCATTAACGGCGGTTTTCCGCTAGCAGCGACATAGTTTTTAACAATCGCTGCCGGTGTATCGCCGGCAGTGATCCAGTAATCAATCTGGCGCGCTGCTTCGGCGGTCCAGCGAGTACCGTTTTTAGCAAAGCAGGCTTCACCCACTGCGGGGTTATTCCATAAGAAGCCATATCCCTGATTCGATACGACAAAAGGCACGCTAGCCTGTGAATTTCGCTGTGCCAGTTCAAGAATGCTGCCTTTTAAATCCAGAAATGACTGCTGATATTGCCCCATGCCATACAGTTTTTCCTCGCAATGTGGCTCAAAGCGAACCGAGATACGATAAGCATCCCCAGCTAGTGGTTTAAACTCCCTGCCGGATATTTTCAGCGCGCTGATAGTCTTATTAAATCCATCGTCCCAAAATTTTTCACCATTATCCCTTTGCCGCCACATCTCCGCTAATAATAGACGCCCCTCTTGATTATGAAATTGAACCCGGCCTTGCTGATCAACGGTTACATGTATCTTGCCATTAATCATGGTGATGCTATGTTCGTTTTGTACAAACGTGGGGATAATATCAGCCGCGGGCAACAGCGCCCAAAGGTCGTCCCCACGGCATTCACCTGTTAGGGAAGCACGCACTCGCAGGCTATCGTCACCCCAGGCAATAATAGTTAATGATTGGCCGTTGTATGACCATGTCAGCGTATTGCCTTCGATCCGTAATGTATTCATTCATTTATCCCTATAAGGGTAATTTAAATATTAAAGAGGGTGGTTATAATTAAAGCGGAAACGTTTACGACTATGATTTCAATGTTAGAATCAGTCAACGGAAACGTTTACGTAAAAATGTATTTATTCTCGTTTTGTGATCAATGTAATAAAGTCACGGGTAGTAAATCATTTCATTTCATGCCCATTCTGCCAAAACGGGTATTAAAGCAAATATCTACTATTAAATAGCAAATTTATGCATATAATAAGTCAGTAATTTATGTAGGATCATGAAATGAATATCAAAGAATTTTCTCGTCATTTAAATTTATCCATAGCCACCGTTTCCCGAGCGCTAAACAATTCCACCGAAGTCAGTACCGCTACCCGGCGCAAAGTGTTAGAGGAAGCACAGCGGTTGGGTTATTCAGCCAATGCGGCAGGACGAAACTTGCGTAAAGGTAAAGCGGAGACCATCGCCCTGCTATTGCCAAGTGATAACCAGGATAATTTCTACACTGCCTCGTTCTTTATGAAGATTTCCAGGCGACTGCAGCAGGTTCTACTGGAGCATTCCATGGATATGGTGCTACACATGGCGCAGGATGTGAGGGAAGAACAGGTTTGGCTGACTAAGGTTATCAGCCAACGTAAAGCTGACGCCGTGATCCTTACCGACACCTTGGTACATGACAGTAGAATTTCTTTTTTGCAGCAACATCATTTTCCGTTCGTGACGCTTGGTCGCAGCGAAACCTTAGCGGGAGCATTTAATTGGGTGGATATGGATTTTTCCCAGATGGCTGACACCGCGACCACGCAAGCAATAGCCAAAGGTTATCGTCATATTGCACTGGTGACCCTGGGGCGAGACAGCATGCAAGGTAAATGCTTTGTCGACAGCTACCGCCAGTGTCTGCAACGCCACGGTCTGCCGGTGCGCGAAGACATTATTTTCCAGGGGGATATTGGCGAGCAGACCGGTTATTTGTCCATGGATCATTTTTTATCGTTATCCGAAAGACCGGATTATGTCATTTTTATCAATGATATACAGATAGTTGGCGCTTACCACCGTCTGCGTTGCCAAGGTCTTGACCCCGAACGCGATATCGCCATGAATTGTGGTGTGGTGAGTAGTGATGTTTCATCGTTTCTGACACCGGCACCAACAGGGTTTGTCGTCAACCACGCTGAACTGGGTGAGGTATTGGCGCATTCCGTTCTTCATGCCATAAAGTGTTGTGAACCACCAATGCAAACGCTGGTGTCACTCACAAGGAACGATACGTTAAGCCACGAGCCGGTAATGGCTATGCCGCAGTCAACTGATTACCCCAAGCGTTAAGCAACGCCAATATTTGGCGCCACGTAATGCTTGGTATGTGCAAAGCCATAACGGTTTACTGTTTCTGGCACCAGTTACGCTGTGCGACGATGCCACCGTCCGGCGAGGTATAACCGATGCAGCCCAAAATGCTGTCAAACAGTTTTTCGTGAAATACCGGTGTTTTAGCCGCCGCCAGGGTGCGCAACTGCGCAAAGGCCGCCTGGTGATCGGGCTCTTTGAGAAAGCGGTTTGACGCCCAGACCATAATGGGAATACTGCGCTGTTCTATCGGCGCCCGATCCCGCGGCGTTCCGTGAAAATGCATATTCTTCGAAATCGATTCACCATGATCCGAGGCGTAAAACACAATCGCATTGCGATCGCGCAGTTGGTTAAACACCTGTTCAAGAAAATAATCGGTATACAGCAGGCTATTGTCGTAGGAATTAATCAGTTCCTCGGTAGAGCACTGATCATCAATGCCCTGGCATTCAGGCTGGTAGCGGGCAAACTCACGCGGATAGCGTTCCGTATACAGATAATGTGAACCCTTGGTATGCAGGATAATCAAATGCTTCCCCTGAGGATGACGCGCCACGGAATCGTGTAATTCGCTCACCAACGCCATATCGTCCACCGGTTTACCGGCATTGCGTTTTTCCGCCTGGATAGTTTCGCGCAGGGCATAATTATCTGCCATTACCTTATTGTAAAACCACGCCTCACTTTGCATGGAAAACAGCTCCGAGCTGAATCCTTGTTTTTTGAGCACCGAAAATACGTTCATCTCTTTTAACGTGCGCTGCGGCGCTTCGGACGCCCCACCCTCGCGCACAAACATGCAGCGCAAGGAAAGCTTGGTTGAGGTATCGCAGGAGTATCCCTGCAATAAGGCCAGATTGGGTTCTTTAGCCAGATTAGGGGTGGTGTCGCGCTGGTAGCCGTATACCCCCAGATGATCACGGCGCGCGCTTTCGCCGATGATAAACACCACATACATGTCGTTGATATCCTTGGGCGCGACATAGGTAAAATGCGCGGCAGGATCAAATAGGTTGCGACTGTCCTCGGACTGGCTATAAGAGCTGTAGATCAACAAACCCAAGGCCGACAGCCAGTTTGAGGGAGAATAGGTGCCGGCCACCACGCCACCATAGCTGGCCATGGTACGGTTATTGAGCCGATCGTGTTGATCTTGCACCTTGCCCATCAGTTTTAGCGGCACCCAGCAGCAAGCAGCGGCAGTCAGGATCAACAGTGCTTTTTTGACCATCTTGCGCGGGTTGGTTTTGCTGAACGCCGCTTCCGTCATCGGTGAAAGCCAAATCAGCACCAGCGGTACCAAACTGACCAGCACCATCCATAGGGCAAAATGATAACCCACCGATTCTTTGGAAAGATCCACGTCAGTGGTCATCACCGCAGCCAAAATGCCATAGCCGATATCAACGTTAAATAACACCATGTAATAGCTGGCGGCCACCGAACTGAGCACCAGCAGGGTCATCAAGACCCGATAGCAGATTTTACCAAACAGTGACAGTAGCAATCCCAGCAGAAACACCAACGAAAACAACGCCAGAATCTCGATAGAAATCGATAATACATGATCATATTGCAGGTGTTGGTAGCGGCGAATCAGGATGGGTATGTTAAGTCCAACCCCGATATATAAGGCAACAAATAGGGAAATTTTGAGTTGGGTCCATTGTATAAGTGTTCTCATTAAATACTTTATTCTCTATTTGGCTTATGAATAATCTGCCGTCTTATTATGGTGATTGTCGGACAAACAAATGCCCCACTAGGTTCCCTTGGGTCAGCTTGCGAAGAGCATTATGATGTAACAGTACATGTTTTCTTACGAATACGCGGAAAAATAATCGACCCTGATCCGCCGCGGTGCTTTACCGTGGCGGATCAGGGCCGGGAAGGGGAAGACACTATCGTCAAAAAAATTTATTGATAAGCGTCTATCGGCACACAAGAGCAGAACAGGTTCCGATCGCCATAAACATCATCCAGGCGTTTTACACTTGGCCAGTATTTATCGCTATAACCGCTCGGAAATGCCGCCGTCTCCCGGCTGTAGGGATGTGACCACTCCCCTGCCAGCTCGCGCTCAATGTGCGGCGCATTCACCAACGGGTTATCCGCCAACGGCCACTCGCCGCTGGCTACCCGTTCGATTTCGCCACGAATCGCCAACATGGCGTTTATAAAACGATCCAGCTCCACCTGGCTTTCCGATTCAGTCGGTTCCACCATCAGCGTGCCCGCGACCGGGAAAGACATGGTTGGCGCGTGGAAACCATAGTCAATCAGGCGTTTGGCAATATCCATTTCACTGATACCGCTGTGTTCCTTTATCGCCCGGATATCCAGAATACATTCATGGGCCACCCGTCCGCCCCGGCCGGTATACAGCACCGGGTAAGCCGACTGCAAACGGCTGGCGATATAGTTGGCATTAAGGATAGCGACCTGACTGGCCTGCTTGAGCCCCTCGGCACCCATCATACGGATATACATCCAGCTGATCGGCAAAATGGAGGCACTGCCGAAGGGGGCCGCGCTGACCGCACCCTGTTGAGTCAACACGCCGTCGATGCGCACCACTGAATGTCCAGGGACAAACGGCGCCAAATGCGCTTTAACCCCGATGGGCCCCATGCCTGGCCCACCGCCGCCGTGGGGTATACAAAAGGTTTTATGCAAATTCAGATGGGAAACGTCAGCGCCGATAAATCCCGGCGACGTGATGCCGACCTGGGCGTTCATGTTTGCGCCGTCCAGATAGACCTGGCCGCCGTATTGATGAACGATTTGGCACACTTCGCGAATGGTTTCCTCATATACCCCATGGGTGGAAGGATAGGTCACCATGATACACGACAGCCGATCGCCAGCCTGTTCAGCCTTTTGCCGTAAATCATGCAAATCAATATTACCGTGTTTATCGCAGGCCACTACCGTCACCGACATGCCGGCCATTTGCGCCGATGCCGGATTGGTACCGTGGGCGGAGCTGGGGATCAGGCAAATCTTGCGGGCGCCGTCGTTGCGGCTTTCGTGGTAACGACGGATCGCCAGCATGCCGGAGTATTCCCCTTGAGCGCCGGAGTTGGGCTGCATGCACAGCGCATCATAGCCCGTCAGCTGTACCAGCCAACGCGACAGTTGGGCGATCATCTGCTGATAGCCTTCAGCTTGCTCGGTGGGACAAAACGGGTGCAACTCGGCGAATTCGGGCCAGGTGATGGGAATCATCTCGGCGGCAGCGTTAAGTTTCATGGTGCAGGAACCTAACGGGATCATCGCTTGATTAAGCGCCAGATCTTTGCGTTCCAACCGATGCATATAACGCATCATTTCGGTTTCGCTATGGTAGCGATTAAACACCGGATGCGTGAGGATAGGCGTGGTGCGCAGCAATGGCGCAGGGATCACCTCATCCACGGCGGCGTCCAGTGCGCTTATATCTAACGGCCGATCATCACCGGTCAACACGTTAAAGAGCGAAACAATATCTTCACGACAGGTGGTTTCATCCAGGGTGATACCCACCGCGCCGGCCAAATCGCTACGCAGGTTAACCCCGCGCGCCAGTGCACGCTGTATCACCGCAACTTTATCGGCCACATCCACGGTCAGCGTATCGAACCAGCAGGCAAACCGCGGTTTCAGACCCGCTGCCGTCAGACCAGCGGCCAGGATAGAGGTCAAGCGGTGAATACGCCCGGCAATGCGTTTGAGACCGTCTGGTCCGTGGTATACCGCATACAGGCCGGCAATATTGGCCAGTAACACCTGAGAGGTACAAATATTGGAATTGGCCTTTTCGCGACGGATATGTTGCTCGCGAGTCTGCATCGCCATGCGCAGCGCAATGCCGCCGGCAGCGTCGCGGGACACGCCGATAATCCGTCCCGGCATGGATCGTTTCACTTCATCGCGGGCGGCAAAAAATGCCGCGTGCGGCCCGCCGTAACCCATAGGCACACCAAAGCGCTGGGACGAACCAAACACCACGTCGGCCCCTTGGGCACCTGGTGCGGCCAACCATACCAACGTCATCATATCAGCGGCCACGCAACTGATGATTTTGCCGGTTTTCAGTTCGGCCAACAGGGTGCGGTAATCATGCAACTCCCCGGTGGTACCGATCTGCTGCAGCAACACGCCAAATACGCCGTTTAGCGCTAAGGCGTCGGCCGGTTTACCGACCACAATATCAAAACCGAAGGTCGTCGCACGGGTGCGCACCACATCCAGGGTTTGCGGGTGTACGTCATCGGCCACGAAAAAAACATTCGCGGCTTTAAGCTTGCTGGCACGTTTGGCCAGCGCCATGGCTTCAGCAGCGGCGGTGGCTTCATCTAATAGCGACGCTGAAGCAATATCCAGGCCGGTCAGGTCGAGGGTCAACTGCTGAAAATTAAGCAGTGCTTCCAGACGCCCCTGGGACACTTCAGGCTGATAAGGGGTATAGGCGGTATACCAGCCCGGATTTTCCAGCATATTACGCAGGATCACCGGCGGGGTGATCACCGCACTGTATCCCATGCCAATGTAGGTTTTGTAACGTTGATTAAGGCCGGCTATGGCCTTTAACTCCGCTAGCGCCTGTGCTTCCGTTGCCGCATCCCCTACCGCGGGAGGGGCTGAAAGTTGAATATCAGCCGGAACGATTTGTTTGATTAAGGCATCAAGCGTATCGGCGCCAATAGCCGCCAACATTTGCGCCTGTTGCTGTGCGCCAGGGCCAATATGGCGCTCGATAAAGGCACCATTATGTTCTAGCTGGCTGAGAGTTTGGGTCATAAACAACACTTCCTGCATCGGGCATGGAACGGGGAATTATATGAATCACTGCCCCGGCACAGAGCCGGGGCGCGCGGGTTAGTCTTCATCCTCAATGGTGGCCTCGTAGGCCTCGGCATCGAGTAACGCATCAACTTCACTTTCGTCGCTGGCTTTGATACGGAATAACCAGCCGTCGGTATAAGGTGCGCTATTAACCAGTTCCGGCGACGCTTCAAGCTCGTCGTTCACCTCGACGATTTCACCGGCGATAGGCGCATAAATGTCCGATGCCGCTTTGACTGATTCGGCTACCGCGCAATCATCGCTGGCAGCGAAATCGGTGCCCACTTCCGGCAAATCGATAAACACCATATCACCGAGCAACTCTTGGGCATGTTCGGTAATGCCAACGGAATAAATGCCTTCGCCTTCATAACGCACCCACTCGTGGGAGGTGGTATATTTTAGATCTTTCGGCACATTGCTCATTGCCTTCCTCTCTATTGCAAAGTTGATTATTGAACGACCGGTTTACCCGCGCGGACAAAACCAGGTTTGGTGACCTTAACCGGCATTTCGCGGTTACGGATTAATACAATAGCCTGCTCGCCAATACCGGCGGGTACACGGGCCAGAGCGATACTAAAGCCTAAGGTTGGCGAGAAAGAACCGCTGGTGATCACGCCGGTTTTCATATTACCGGCAGCGTCGGTAAAGTGCACGGTAAGGTCGTTGCGCAATACCCCTTTTTCGGTCATGACCAGACCGACCAGTTGTTCGGTACCGTCGATCCGCTGCGTTTCCAGCGCCGATCGGCCGATAAAATCACGATCTTCCGGCAGCCACGCAATGGTCCAACCCATATTGGCGGCCAGCGGCGAAATGCGTTCGTTCATCTCCTGTCCGTAGAGATTCATGCCTGCTTCCAGGCGCAGCGTATCACGCGCGCCTAATCCGCAAGGTTTGACGCCCGCCGTCAGCAGTCGCTGCCAGAACGCCGCCGCATCCGTCTTCGGTAAGGCGATTTCAAATCCGGCTTCGCCGGTATAGCCGGTGGTGGCAATAAACAGATCACCTGATTGAACGCCAAAAAATGGCTTCATCCCGGCCACCGCCGCCTGCTGCTCAGGGTCAAACAAGGTGCGGGACTTTGACTGAGCCTGCGGTCCTTGGACGGCAATGAGCGCCAAATCATCACGAACCTTGACCTCGACGTTAAAGGGTTGTGCGTGATCGCTCACCCAGGCCACGTCTTTTTCACGCGTGGCGGAGTTCACCACCAGACGGTAGTCGGTTGGGCTGAGGAAATAGACGATCAGATCATCAATCACGCCACCGGAGGCGTTAAGCATGCCGCTATAAAGCGCTTTGCCCGGCACGGTAAGTTTGGCAACGTCGTTGGCCAGTAGATAACGCAGGAAATCGCGGGTACGGGGACCGTGCAAGTCGATAATGGTCATATGGGACACATCAAACATGCCGGCGTCGCGCCGCACCTGGTGATGTTCTTCCAGCTGTGAACCATAGTGCAGCGGCATCATCCACCCATGGAAATCCACCATTTTTGCGCCGCACGCAACGTGCTGTTCATATAACGATGTCAGCTGGGCCATCTGTTCCTCTTTAATCTTCGATTCAGGCGCATTAAAACGCGATGTGTCGCTACGCCTTGGTCATAAACCGGGCGTGCGCAAACGATACCTTTGGCCAGAAGTTACCACCTAATCATCAGGGAAACCATAAATTAAATTAGGGTAGTGGCATCAGGGACCGCAGGGGGATGAAGTGGTCTTATCAGGATATTATGCTAGTAAAATAGTTATTGCGACGCACAAACCATAACACCGAGCGCTGTAACGCCAAATATGATAACAATAATTGCTGCATACAGCGTCGGGAAAAGGCAGTGAAACCCGTCTGACATTAGAAAATGTAAGGCAAATATTGAGGTTAAATTAGATTATTTCAGTCAATGATACCCTATTGCAACCACCCCGGCAGGTCGTTAAGGCCCATCGCTTGGCGGATTAAGCGCGGTTTAACACCCGGCAGCGTATCGGCTAGGCGCAACCCCGCATCCCGCGCCCATTTTTTCAACGGATGGTTGCCGTCGAACAGTTGGCGGAAGCCTTCCATACTGCCCAGCATTAAGGCGGCACTGTGTTTGCGACGGCGTTCATAACGGCGCAGGTAGGGATAATGTCCGATATCTTTACCTGCTTGTTGCAGGCGGCGCAACTGGGACAAGAGCTCGGCAACATCCATGAATCCCAGGTTAACCCCCTGCCCGGCCAAAGGATGCACCGTGTGGGCCGCATCGCCGACCAATACGAGGCGATGGGCGGCAAAATCGCGCGCATAGCGGGCGGTAAGCGGGAACGTCAGGCGTTCACTGCGCAGTTCGCACAATCCCAACCTCAAATCAAAATGCCGCGCCAACTGCGCGTTAAATTCAGCCGCCGGCATGACCAACAAACGCGCGGCATCCGCCGGCGGTAACGACCAGACGATAGAGCACAGATCCGGCTGACTCAGCGGCAGGAAAGCCAGGATGCCGTCACCGTGGAACGCTTGACGGGCAATGCCGCCGTGTGGGCGGGCGGTGCGAATCGTGGCGACCAAGGCATGATGCTGATAATCGCGGAAGGTCAGGGGAATGTTGGCATAGTTGCGCAGCCACGAATGGGCACCGTCCGCACCCACCACCAGCCGTGCGGTAAGCATCCGACCGTCATCAAGCGTAATAAACGCCTCGTTTTCGCCCCAAGCCACCTGCTGCAACGCCGCAGGACAAAACACGCTCACCTCGGCCGACCGGTCGGCCCGCTGCCATAACGCCTGATGAATGATCGGATTTTCGACGATATGGCCCAGTTGGGCATACCCCAGTGCGCCACCATCAAAGGCAATTTTACCAAAGCTGTTGTTATCCCAGACCTCCATGCCGACATAAGGCGCGGCGCGTTGGGCGACGATGTCGTCCCAAACCTGCACATGTTCGAGCAGGCGCTGGCTGGCGGCGTTGATGGCCGAGACCCGCAGTGCTGGGCTATGCGCCGGGGGAATCGCTTGTGGCACTTGCCGTTCCACCACAGCCACCCGCATCCCGCTGCCCTGTAGCCCACAGGCCAGCGCCAGCCCAACCATGCCGCCGCCGTTAATTACCACGTCAAATGCTTGCATACTCGGAAAATCCTTATCAGCGAACTGGGGTTAACGCGCAACCCAGCCTAATGTTTGCCGCGCCAGCGCGTCGCGCAGGGTGGATGAAGAGGCCATGGATATCAGGCCAAGGTTACGCGCGATGACCAACGGAAAATACCGGTTGGCAAACAAGCGAATCAAACCATCAGTAACCCCTACCGTGGCAGTCTGATCGGGTAACCGACGTTGCTGATAGCGTTGCAACGTCCGGTAATCGCCGAGATCCTCCCCCTGGTAGGTCGCGGCAGCCAATGTTTGTGCCAGCGTCATCACATCACGCATGCCCAAATTAAAACCTTGTCCGGCAATCGGATGCAGTGTTTGAGCGGCATTGCCCACCAGTGCCAGACGGTGGCCAATGTGTCGGATGGCGCTGCGCAATTGCAACGGATAACACTGTCGTGTCCCAACGGCGGTAATGCGCCCCAAGCGCCAGCCAAACTCGCGTTGCAGCAGCTCGATAAAATGCGCGTCGCTCCAGGCATCAACTTCTTCGTGCCTGGATATGGGAAGGCACCAGACCAGCGAACTGCGTCCGCCAGACATGGGCAGCAAAGCCAGCGGCCCGTGCTCGGTAAAACGTTCAAACGCCCGGCCCGCATGAGGCTGTGCAGTACTGACATTGGCGATGATCGCCATTTGCTGGTAGTCACGTTGCTGCCATTGCATATTGCAGATGCGCGCCGCCACAGAGTGGGAACCGTCTGCCGCGACCAGCAATTGTCCGGTAAGTTGCTCACCGGTATTGAGCGTTGCCAACAACCGGTCCCGCTGCCGGTCAATGCCCGTCAGGAGGGCAGGACAATGCAATCTGACCCCTGGCGCCTGGCGTAACAGCGCAAACAGCCGCTGTCCCACATCGTGCAATTCCACCACATAACCCAAGGCCGGCAGACGATAATCTTGCGCCGACAACTGTACCTGGCCAAGATGGCCGCGATCGGTCACCTGCACCTGGGTAATGGGCGTGGCGCAGGATTGCAACGATGGCCACACGCCGATGTCGGTAAGCTGCTGGCAGGTTCCTTGGGCCAACGCGATAGCGCGGGAGTCAAAACCCGGATGCGCCCGGCTTTCCGGCGCAGCGGCTTCCACCAGATCAATGGCCAGCCTGCCGCCGGTCATATGGGATAAGGCTAACGCCAACGTGGCGCCGGTCATGCCACCACCAATAATGATTACCGACATCGTTAGCGCGCCGCTGCCATCAACGCTTCAATCGCGTCAGGGTCTTTCACCACTGAATCCGTCAAATTACTATTGCCTTGTTCTGTAATGACAATATTGTCTTCGATGCGGATGCCGATACCACGATATTGCTCGGGCACATCGGCATTGAGCGGGATGTAGATACCCGGCTCAATGGTCAGCACCATGCCGGGTGCCAGGATCCGCCCCCGTTCAGGAGTGCCGTAATCCCCCACATCATGAACATCCAACCCCAGCCAGTGGCTTAAACCGTGCATGAAAAATTGCCGGTGTGCCTGGGCGGCGATCAGCGCGTCGACCTCACCTTGCATGACACCCAGTTTCACCAGTCCGCTCACCATGATACGGACCGCCTGTTCGTTCACCTCGCGAATACTGACGCCAGGCCTGAACTGTTGCAGTGAATGTTCCAGCATCGCCAGCACAAGCGTATAAATCGCCCGCTGAGCGACGGTGAATTTGCCATTTACCGGGAAGGTTCGCGTAATGTCGCCGGCATAACCTTCAAGTTCACACCCGGCGTCAATCAACACCAGATCACCGTCGCGCATTGGTGTCTCATTTTCCGTGTAATGCAGAATACAGCCGTTTTCGCCGCTACCGACAATCGTGTTGTATGAGGGAAAACGCGCGCCATGCCGAGTGAACTCATGCAAGATCTCCCCTTCCAACTGATATTCATACTGGCCAGGTAGGCAATATTGCATGGCCCGGGTATGTCCCAGCGCGCTAATTTCGCCGGCACGGCGCATGATAGCCAGTTCCTCGTCAGACTTAAACAACCGCAGTTCATGTACCCAAGGGCGCCAGTCAATCATCGCGGCGGGTGCACTCAGCTGCTGACGGTAACCGCTGCGCAGGGTATCGAGCGCGTTAAACACCAGCGTATCGGCAAAGTCGTATTCGCCTTGCGCGTGATAAACCACATCCAGCCCGTTGAGCAGCAGGTGCAACTGTTGAGCCATCTCCGCCCATGGCAGTGAGCGATCCACGCCCAATGCGGCTGGGGCCGCCTCCTGCCCCAACCGGCGGCCAAACCAGGTTTCGGCGCTGAGATCGCGCACCCGATTAAACAGCACGCTATGGTGATGACTTTCGTCGCTTTTTATCAGTATCAAGGCCGCTTCCGGCTCATTGAAGCCGGTAAAATACCAAAAATCGCTGTTTTGACGATAAGGATATTCACTGTCGGCATTACGCGTCGCCACCGGGGCAGCAAAAATAACGGCCGCGCTGGCCGGGGCCATTTTTGCCAACAATGCCTGACGACGGCGTAAATATTCTTGTTGTGTCATCACTCTCTCTCTTACGGTAAGGAAAAATTTACAGGTATAGATAGCGCTTAGTGTAGCGTCGGTCGGGAATTGTCCGGCACATCAGTCTGCTCGGGATGGGTAAAACTGTTATGGCAAAGGATGGCCGCCATACGGACGTATTCGCCGACTTCTTCCAATGACTGGGCCAGTTCTTCTTGATCCTCATCCTCATCGTAGCCCAAGCGGCCAATATTCCGTAGGTCGTCAATGGCTTCTTTTAATTCGCCCTTGACCTTATCCAACTTGGGTTGGACCATTCCCAGCCCCAGCAAAAAATGGTTTACCCAACCCGCCAGGGCATCAACCCGGGCAAATACCGTCGCGTTGTCGTCATCCGGCAACAACATCTGGAACATGAATTCCCCGTCAGCGAGGGAGTGCGCGGTAGCCTCATGCAACTGACGCAGTGGATCGGCCAGGGTTTGCGAAAAGGCAAGTCCTTCGTTGGTCAGCTCATGCACCATGGTCTGCCAGCTGTGGTCCTCATTGCCGCCGCACAGCAGGCCGCTTATCAGTCCATGCATCTCGGCTGCTGTCAGCGCTACCGCTTGTTGATTGAGCATTTGGTCGAGCTTCTCGTAGTTCGGAAAGGTATTTTGTATAGACATGCGCTATCATCATCGTTGGCAGGATAAGTTCGTGTTATGCTACCACCAAGGTCAGATAGGGTATAGTGGCGTCCGCTCGGTGTTCCCGTGATGATGAAGCGGGATTTGCCAGCGCAGGCGCGGTAACAAAGCAGGAAGGTGGTATGTCCGCACAACCAGTAGATATTCAGATTTTTGGCCGTACCCTAAGGGTGAATTGCCCGCCAGAGCAGCAAGATGCGTTGAACCAGGCGGCAGAAGATCTCAATCAACGGTTGCAAGATCTTAAAGTACGCACTAGAGTCACCAATACAGAACAGCTCGTTTTCATCGCGGCGTTAAACATTTGCCACGAGTTAACGCAAGAAAGGGTAAAGACCCGTGATTACGCCGCCAACATGGAGCAACGGATCCGCCTATTACAGCAGACGATCGAACAAGCGCTGGTGGAACAAGGTCGGATTTCCGAACGTCCGGGCACCCAGTTCGAATAACATCATCGCTGAGCGAGACTCGCGAATGATGAAGAAATAATGTATAGTATCTCTTATTGAATTTCTCTGAGATGTTTGCCAGTGGGCCCGTCCCCTGAGCCGATAATTTTTACCACAAGAATGTGGCGATCTATGACTGGTGCGCAAGCTCGGTTCGTCCGAGAAGCCTTAAGGTTGTAACGCTGTGTTCAACTTGAACCATGGGTTCAAGGGTTACAGCCTACGGCGGCATCTCGGAGATCCCTTTCCTCGGGTTCTTTACCTAGCGTTTATTACTTGGCTTTTATTGCTTGGTGTTCATTGTGAGTTACTTATTACCTGGTACTTATAACCTACACTAGCCATACGCAGAACTCCCATGATCCCATCAACACCACTCTCACTCCAGCGCCAGTCAATCCGCAACCATATCCGCACCCAACGACGGCAATTAACCGCATTGCAGCAAACCCAGGCGGCATCGTCATTGATGAACCGGCTGCTGGCCGATGCCCGTATCGCCGCCGCCAGCCATCTGGCCCTGTTTTTATCGTTTGACGGCGAGCTCGATACCCGCCCGCTGATCGAGGTATTTTGGCAGCTTGGCAAGCAGGTCTATCTGCCGGTGCTCCACCCGTTTTGCCCGGGACATTTATTGTTCCAGCGCTACGATGCCAACACACCACTGCTTAAAAACCGGCTGCGTATCGACGAACCCAAACTCGATGTCACCCAGTTGTTGCCCGTCGCCCGGTTGCAGATCCTGTTTACCCCACTGGTGGCATTTGATGAACGAGGACAGCGACTGGGGATGGGCGGCGGATTTTACGATCGTACATTGCGCCATTGGCGCCGCGATGCCGGATTCTACCCTATCGGACTGGCCCATGACTGCCAGCAGGTCGCGGCCGTACCCGACGAACCTTGGGACGTTCCGCTGCCGGAAATCGTCACACCGTCGCGACACTGGCGCTGGTAGTTCACGGGTGGCAAGCACCCAGGGATATGACAAGGTCGGGCAGGGTTCATGGTGGGGTCGCGGGGGAAACACCACGCCCCGATGTTTGGGACGTGGTGCGGAATATCAGTACAGCAAGCGGGCGCGGATAGTGCCGGGAATTGCCTTTAATAACTGCAGTGCAGCATTTTCAGCATCGGTTTCAACATCAATCACCACATAACCAATCTCCGCGGTGGTTTGCAGATACTGGGCGGCAATATTGATGCTTTGCTCGGCGAAAATCTGATTGATACGGGTCAGGATGCCCGGGCGATTTTCATGGATGTGCAGCAACCGACTCACACGTTCGCCATGCTCCGGCAGTGACACTTCAGGGAAGTTAACCGCAGAAAGTGTGGAACCGTTATCAGAATATTTGGCTAATTTTCCGGCCACCTCTACCCCGATGTTTTCCTGGGCTTCCTGGGTTGATCCGCCAATGTGCGGCGTCAAGATCACATTGTCGAATTCACACAACGGTGAATTAAACGGATCGCTATTGGACGCAGGTTCTTGCGGGAAAACATCCACACCGGCACCGGCCAGATGTTTGCTGGCCAGAGCCGCGCATAATGCCGGAATATCCACCACCGTACCGCGCGCGGCATTGATAAACAGCGCACCGGGTTTCATCTGGGAAAATTCGGCTTCGCCCATCATATTGCGGGTGGACTGGTTATCGGGCACATGCAGCGTCACCACATCGCTGAGATTAAGCAGTTCTTGCATGGAGTTCACCTGTTGGGCGTTACCCAGTGGCAGCTTGCTCTCAATGTCATAGAAAAATACCTGCATTCCCAGGCCTTCAGCCAGTATCCCCAATTGAGTACCGATATGGCCGTAGCCGATGATGCCTAATTTTTTACCGCGGGCTTCGTAACTTCCCGCCGCCAGCTTGTTCCATTGTCCACGGTGAGCTTTAGCGTTGGCCTCAGGAATGCCGCGGATCATCAATAACATTTCGCCCAGCACCATTTCAGCCACGGAACGGGTATTGGAAAAAGGCGCATTAAATACCGGGATACCCCGTTTCATTGCGGCGTTAAGATCGACCTGGTTGGTACCGATACAGAAACAGCCGACGGCAACCAATTTCTCTGCAGCGGCAAACACCTCTTCGGTAAGACTGGTACGGGATCGAATACCGACAAAATGTGCATCGCGGATGGATGCCTTGAGTGTATCGATATCCATTGCGCCTTTATGATACTCAATATTGGTATAACCGGCGCGTTTGAGGTTATCCAGCGCAGACGGGTGGACACCTTCAACCAGCAGAAACTTGATTTTGTCTTTTTCCAGCGATACTTTTGCCATTTCCCGACCCTTTATGAAACATCAGATGCGGCTGCAATACACAGCACCCAGACAAAATAACAAATATTGCCGTCACGGCAATACGACCAAAGCACTGCACAACAGCATAAGACGCAGACATAAGCGATTGATATGGATAAATCCTCTAGCCAGCGTCCAAGGTGTCATATATACAGTAGGCAAAAGACTAAAATGTGATATTTATCACTGAATTTTAATAAGTGAAATAAAAAATGCTATGTAAAAAAAATTAACATCCGCCGCCGATAAAACGACGGACCGGCGACAATGCTGTAAACGGTGTGCTACTCAATAATCTTGACTCCCTCGGCAGTGCCAATCAGCGCGACATTGGCCCCGCGCCGGGCAAATAATCCAACGGTTACCACACCGGGCAGGCTGTTGATTTTATCTTCCAGCGCGATGGCGTCAATGATGCGCAGGTTGCGCACGTCGAGGATGATATTACCGTTATCCGTCAGTACGCCCTGGCGATATTCAGGCGCCCCGCCCAATTTCACCAGTTCACGGGCAACAAAGGAGCGCGCCATCGGGATCACCTCCACCGGCAACGGAAAATTCCCCAGCACGTCCACCTGTTTGGAGGCATCGACAATACAAATAAATTTACGCGCCACCGCAGCGATGATTTTTTCGCGGGTCAGCGCGGCACCGCCACCTTTGATCATCTGCATATGCGCATTGATTTCATCAGCGCCATCGACGTAAATATCCAGCACATCAATATTGTTGAGATCCAGCAGTGGAATACCCAGCGCCTGTAATTTTGCCGACGACGCGTCGGAGCTGGACACCGCCCCGACGATTTGCTGCTTGATGCTGCCCAGTGCATCAATAAAATGCGCTGCCGTGGAGCCGGTACCCACCCCGACAACCATGCCAGGTTTAACATACTGCAGTGCCGACCAGCCAACCGCCTTTTTCAGTTCATCCTGTGTCATGTTAGGTTTAACCTTTTAGAAGAGAGTTGGTCACATTATAAAGCAGAACCGGCCAATTGGCGCGATTTGCGCCACAGCCGGCGGCAAAAAAGCCTCGGCGCATTCGGTGCTTAAATTTCACGCCCCAAAAAGGGCAGCTTATGATGAGATAACTATGGCATAGTGGGACACAGTGGCAAACAGCGTAAAACAACACGCTAACGGCATGCAAAAACCAACCACGCAGAGGATAACAAATGAAACGCCCGGACTATCGAACGCTGCAGGCGCTCGACGCCGTGATACGTGAACGAGGTTTTGAACGTGCCGCGCAAAAATTATGTATAACGCAATCGGCGGTATCACAGCGCATAAAACAGTTGGAGAACCTGTTTGGACAACCTTTATTGGTGCGCACCATTCCACCACGGCCCACAGAGCAAGGCCAAAAGCTGCTGGCGCTACTGCATCAGGTAGAACTGCTGGAAGATGAGTGGTTGGGCACCGATAGCGGCAGTGATGCGCCGCTACTGCTGTCGCTGGCGGTCAACGCCGATAGCCTGGCCACCTGGCTGCTGCCGGCGTTAAAACCGGTATTGACCGACTCGCCTATCCGCTTAAACCTCCAGGTTGAGGATGAAACCCGCACCCAGGAACGACTGCGGCGCGGGGAAGTCGTCGGTGCGGTCAGTATTCATCCCCAGCCGTTGCCCAGCTGCTTGGTGGATCAGTTAGGCGCCCTGGATTATCTGTTCGTCGCATCCAAACCGTTTGCCGAACGTTATTTTCCCAACGGCGTAACCCGCAGTGCATTGCTAAAAGCCCCGGCAGTGGCATTCGATCATCTTGATGATATGCATCAGGCATTTTTGCAGCAAAATTTTGATTTAACGCCCGGCAGCGTCCCTTGCCACATCGTCAACTCGTCTGAGGCATTTGTGCAGTTGGCGCGCCAGGGTACTACCTGTTGCATGATCCCGCATTTGCAAATCGAACCCGAGCTGGCGGCAGGTGAACTCATTGACCTGACCCCGGGACTTTACCAGCGCCGGATGCTGTTCTGGCATCGTTTCGCCCCAGAGAGCCGCATGATGCGCAAAGTCACCGATGCCCTGCTCTCCTATGGCCGGCAGGTATTGCGCCAGGCCTGAGAATTAACGTTGAACTATACTCAACTTGGGGATAGAATGACGGCTATTCAGGACGGATGATGTGAATAGCGACAATGGATGCTGTTTTTATAGAACTTCCACCCTTTCAAAATCATCGCGCGGAGTATTTAACCGATGAAGAATTTAGTCAACTCCAGCAATTGTTGTTGGCTAACCCGGCCTGTGGGGATGTGATCCAGCACACCGGTGGGTTAAGAAAGGTTCGCTTTGCCGATGCCCGACGCGGCAAAGGTAAACGTGGTGGGATTCGGGTGATTTATTATTGGTGGACGGAACACGCCCACTTTCTGCTGTTTACCTTATACGATAAAAATGAAGCAGCCGATCTCTCGCCACAGCAACGCACTATGCTGCGGGCGATGCTCAATATCCTCAAAGGAGGCGGAACGCTATGAGCGAGCGTCATATTTTTGATGAACTGGTCGAGGGAATGTCGGCATGGAGTGACCTAAACGCCGGTAAAACCACACTTAAAACCCATCGGGTCGCACTGAAAAAAAACGCTCTTTTATCTCCTGTGGAGCTCAGAGCCGTGCGGGAAAAGCTACACTTATCTCAAGCCGTTTTTGCCCTGTATCTGCATACTGCGTTAACCACCTACCAAAATTGGGAACAGGGAAGAGCAAAACCCAATCCGCAGGCGGTGCTGTTGATCAGAATGGTCGAACAACACCCCGCGACGCTGGCGACACTGGCCGCGCTGTAACTGGGGCTTGACGCTCAATGGAACGAAAACTCACGTTAAGCGGTACCGTGAGGCAAGGTGCTTCTCGTTACAAGGCCGCTTATCTCCTCGGTTCCTCACGCGGACATTGCGTCGTTGGCGCGATGATGAAGGCCAGGTTGTCGAAGATAAACGCCCGGTGGTGCCACGCGCCACGCCCGCTAACAAGCTGGTTCTCGGTGTCGGTCATACCGAGGAGCCACTTGCTCCTGTCTCTCATTGACTCCAGGGATAATTGTTTTATTATTGTGTTTATAATTAACACAGGGGGCGTTATGGCAAGAACAACCAGTGTGACAATTGGCGAACAACTTGATGTTTTTATCAGTCGACTCATTGACAGTGGCCGTTACGGTTCTACAAGTGAAGTTATGCGGTCTGCATTGCGGTTGCTGGAGCAACAGGAAACCCATGATGAAGCTGCCCGCCAGGCCGTTATTGCCGGCCTGGAAAGTGGTGAAAGCGCGTTATCACTGCGGGATATTGCAGCGCAAAGAAAGTTAACGTTGAGACACCGTGTATAAGCTCACAGAACGCGCTGCGGACGATTTCGCCGGCATTTATGACTATACGCACCTCAACTTTGGCGAAACTCAGGCAGATCTTTATACAGACGCGCTGGAAGCATTTTTTGAAACACTGGCCGAGATGCCAGATATAGGTCGGGATTATCCCGTGGTGACAGGTGTAATGCGCATTGAATTTCAGCAGCACACCATTTTTTATACCATCCGTGATACTGACATACTGATAGCGCGGATTCTGCACCCACAGATGAACCACCCCGGCCAATGCCTATAGAGGCCAACGGGCTGAACCAAAAAAAGCCCCGGAGGGCTTTTTTTCTACGCGGTGGGGCGCTCATTCCATGCGTCATGCGCGAGCAAATTGCCGTCTTTATACAGGTGAGTTATTTTCTCGTAGTTCAGTGCGACTTCTTCCATGTGGCCAGTACCCGGACAGCCCCGCGTGTCGTGCATTACCGGACTGACAGAAATCACTTTCACATTTTCCAGCGTGATCCGGTAATACTCCACTTCCTGCCCGGCATCGCTGATCTGGTAGAAGCGAAATTCAGCGGATTTGAGCGTCTGGCCTGTCGCCGCAGCCTTAAAGAGATACGGAGACGAACTATCAAGTTCTTTGGTGAACTGGAAAGGTGAATGTTGACGAGTTCCCGTAACATTCCCTGTCATAGGGTCTGTTGGGATCGTTAAGCTATGGTGCAATCCTCTAAGCTCCACGCTTCCTTCACGGTCTTGTACATCGGAAGAACCACGGATCACTGCGCCGCCGTCATCGGTCAAAAATAAGTGAACAGGTACAGCCATTTAAAAGCTCCTTGCTTGTGTTTAGTCGTATAACCAGCGCCCGGCTTTTGCTGATTCGATCAGCATATTGATAGTGAAATCAGGTACAGATATGGGCGGGAATTTTTTGAAGGGATTCCATGAGAAAGGTTCGGCAGGATAGTAAGTTTCAATCTTGAAATTACCCCGTCCAACATTGAATTTTTCGAAGAAGTCATTCATCAGATCTTCAACTTCAAGCTCATCAATGCCCAGATCAGTATCCAGGTCAGTTTCAGGCGTTAACGCCACCTTCTTTATGTTTAACAGATAGGTGCCCGCATAAGGCCGGACAAGCTCATAAACTCTCTGCTCGATACTGTCTACCATAACTTATCGTTGCTTCGTGCTATGGTGTTGTAGTCGCGTATGGTGCGATAGGTAATTTGTGTTACATCAGAAGCAAGAATAATCACGCCGATCAAGGGGATTGAGCGACCAACAAACGGCGCAATGTTGCGAACCATGACACGGCGTGCCGTCCACGGTGTGTAGCCGCCAAGCCAGGTAGGTAACGAGACACCAAAGGGAAATTTTGTTTTCCCGAATACAGCCCTTGCTCCTTTAGAAGCGTAAGACGTGCCTTTGGTGGCATTAGCGAATTTGCCTCTTGTGCCTAAGTTGTTTCTCCCTGAGACAATGGCGACAACAACACCAAAATCAGCTACACCGATACCAAATTGACTTGCTGTATTCTCACAAAAAATCATGAATAGAAGCTCAGCGGCGGTTATATTTGATTTTCCCGCATAGAAGTATGTTCCATTTAGTTCTTCGACGGTATCCATTGATTTCCCTATTTTTTGAGCTTATGTTGAGCCGATAATAACGTCACGTGCGTTATTTGGGCAAGACCAGCGTCAGATGCTATTCTTAACCCAAATTTGGTCCTACACTGCGAATACTGGCTTCTCCGATAATTTTATAGACCGTTGAGCGGGCAATACTGAGCCTCCGGGCAATTTCCGTTGCGCCGGTGCCTTCCTGATATAGTGCCAGTACAGGTTCGCTGTCCACCGTGCGCCTGCGGCCAAACCGGATACCTATTCCTGAACTTACAGAGCAAAACTATAAAAATAACATTAAGCATATCATTCAACATTACTACCCAAAAATCAACCATGAGATCAGTTTAAATATTACGAAAAGGACAAAATCACGATTAACTAGCAGTATGCTTTCAATTCTTAGCTTCAGGCTATTAATGCCATAACTGAAAAATGAGTTAATAATAAGATTAAAATATGTGGCAACTATATGTATGCACCATAAATATATCTTTGATGAACTACTGGCGTTCCTTGGACAAAACAGAATTGGCTTGCCCTGTTACAGCATTGATCAGGATTTGATTTCTGAAGCATTGAATGCAGAAAGGCACCGTATTATAAATATCCTTTCAAATAAGATAACTGATTTTACTACGAAAGAAATTAATTCAGTGTTACATGATGATGGGAAACTAAATGAAATTCGAGGGTATAGTGCGAGTGCAAAAAATTTTTCACCGTCAGAGATAGACAGAGAGCTATGTACCCATAATTCTATTGGTGATATTTATTATGAAGTAAAAGAGATAATAAAATCACTTGGTATTTCACAAGGGAATATTAATTAATATGCAACTATCGTAAAACACAATACAGCGTTTAACGCTTAAGCAATATTCTAATTGGCAGGGGATATTTTATTTACACTGTTATTTATACTTCAGATATCGTTACATTAATGACAAGATAATTACAGCGTTCAGCTATTTTATAAAAAGGCACAGCGAAGTATCAGTTGTTTCGGCAAAACAACGAATAACAGAAGAAATTGATCTGGTAAATAAAAAGATGAAGTTTGCCAGTGATGTGTCTAACTTTTATATTGATGATAGTTTGGAAGACACAGTTCCTTTTGGTGACGTTCGTAAAAAGTATTTTCTCTTATACCTAAGAATGATTTTTATCTTGTTAGTCAGTTTTTTTATAAAAAAATATTGATTCAACTGAATATCAGTGGCAATACATTTACAACAATCATTACAAGGTTGAGAATTCCATCAAAATTATTTATGGCGATCGATATCGTTTATGATAAAGAACAAATAGCCATCGTAAAAAAAATAAAAACAACGAGGGAAAATTTGAGAGAAAAAGGAGTGCTGGATTCAACAGATCAAAGAATAATCCGCCCTAACGGCGCAGATGGCGCCGTTAGGCTTTTATTCTACGCCCTCCTACGGCTGATGCTGCAGCTCAAACACCACATCCACCTGGTCGTCAAAGTGGATAGCCTGCTGCACATAGGTTTGAGCGGCGTCAGTTTGCGACATGGCTTCATTGGCCTTAAACATGCGCGCCACCGGCATTGGCTGGTAGTTGGCCATATGATAACGGATGCTATAAATTGGCCCTAATGTGGCGTTAAACCCCTGGGCCAGCGAACGGGCCTGAGATGTGGCATTGTTTATGGCCTGAGTACGTGCCCGATCGCGATAGGTAGCCGGGTCTGCCACCCCTAACTCTACCGACCTGATTTCATTCAGGCCTGATTTAAGCGCACCATCCAACAGCCCATTCAGTTTATCGAGCTGGCGCAGCGTGACCTGCACCTGGCGTACGGCTTTATACCCTTTTAATACTGACTCACCGGTTTTCAGAAAATCGTATTCAGGTTGAGTACGTAAATTAGCGGCGTCGATATCTTGGTTTTTGATACCGTTTTTATTTAAAAAATCAAAGTATTGCGCGACTCGTGCGTCCACTTGTTTTTTGGCGTCAGCCGCATTCTTCGACGAAATCGATACTTCAATGATCAACGTGGCAATATCCGGCGTGGCTTCAACACTGGCGGTACCGGAAGTGATCACATGCGGCCCATTGGGCAGCTCGGCGGCCAGCGTCTGGGTGCTGAATATTCCCAATCCCATAACGGTGGTAAATAATAATGCAGTGGCCTTCATGGCGTCTCCTATACGGCGAATGGTCGTGCGTAACACCAGCGTATATCCTGGTGGAATTTTCGCTGAAAATAATGCTGTTGGCGCTTGGTTATCGTTATGCGTCATGCATTAACACCCAATGACGTTTGAATTGCCGCCAACGTACCCGCAACGGGTAAGATGAGGGTTAACCTGGTTGCTAGGATAAGCGTTGCCGGTGAGTTAACCTATAGGAAAAATGCCCATTCTGCTACTGCGCCATCAACATGCCTACACCACAGATCACATTGTGATGCAAACCGACAGTGGTAACGCTAAAACCAGTGGTCAAACACCCGGAATGAAAAGATCCCATGCCTGCCGAGCTAACTGCGCCGCCACCAGCCACATCACCACACCAACGAACAGTTGAATTCCCCGCTGTATCCGCTCCTGGTTAAGCCAGGGCGCCAGACGCGCCGACAGTATGGCCAAGCCGTAAAACCACACCAGAGACGCCAGCATCGCGCCCACAGCAAACCAACGCCTGGAGACCCACTCCAGTTGCCCGCCAATACTGCCCAACACCACCAGCGTATCCAGATAAACGTGCGGATTAAGCCACGTCACCGCCAGCATGGTGATCACCACGCGCCAACGCGACTGAGACTTAGCGCACTTATCACCCGCGTCAACCTTGGTGTTCAGCATACCACCACGCCAGGCAAGCCTTAACGCGCTAAACCCATACATCGTCAAAAAAGCGACACCGCCCACAGTGATCACCCGCAGTAGCACCGGCGAGGCCGATAACAGTGCCCCACCGCCAAACATGCCGACGGCGATCAGTACCATGTCGCTCAGCAGGCATAACGTGGCAATCAGTAAAGGATACTGTCGCTGGATGCCCTGATTCATGACCAATACATTTTGCGGCCCAATCGGCACGATGGTTGCCATACCCAACGCAAACCCCTGCATTAAAATCAACCACACACCGGATACCTACTCGTTTGTTAGCGCATGCAACGAGTGTAATCACAAACCGGTACCCGTTGAAATTCAATAAACTAATCTTCCATTAGACGTACTAATGCAGTAGTAGATATTGCCTATGAGTCGGCTAAAAAAGCCACCGCATGGACAGGTTAATATCATCCATTAGCCAGCATCAGGAAGGCTCGTGAGGTGACTCCGTCGGTGCGGGTGTGATTTGCACCGGTACGGGCTGCTGTTTGGCCGTCCGATACAGATGAACGTCCATTTGCGGATAAGGAATGCCGATCCCGTGCAGATCCAACGCGCGTTTAACGTTTTCCAGCAGGTCAAAGGTCGCGATGAGTAGCACTTCACGCGGCACCCAAGCACGCACCATAAAATCCAGGGACGAGGCGCCCAGATTTTTCAGTCGAACGGTAATGCCTTTATCCTGCAGTACACGGCTATCGGCCACGATGATATCGGTGATGATGGTTTTCACCTGTTCGATATCAGCATCGTAGCTCACACCTACGATCAAATCGATCAGCCGATCGGGTTCGCGGGAAAAATTGGTGATATTGTCCGACAGGATCTTACTGTTGGGCACCACCACCATTTTGCCATCGAAGGTACGTAGGGTTGTGGAAAAAATCTGCACCACCAATACCGTACCGGCGGTGCCAGAAAAATCCACATATTCACCAGCGCGAAAATGACGAAACGTGACCAGCAGCACCCCGGCAGCAAAATTGGACAATGAGCCCTGCAAGGCCAGACCCACCGCCAGGCCGGCGGCACCGATCACCGCAATCAGCGATGCAGTTTGTACACCAATGCGCCCCAATGCGGCAATGATGGTAAAGATGATCACCGCATAGCGGATAATTGCCGAAATAAAATCCGCCACAGTGATATCAATATGGCGAGCTTTCATAATTTTATTGACTGTGCCCGAAACCACCCGGGCGATGATCATACCCGCCACCAGGATAACAATGGCAGCAACAATATTCACCGCGTAGCTGAACAACAGTTTCTCATTGTTCACCAGCCAACTGCCGACATCGTTAATTTTATCGACTACGTTAAGATCGTCCATTTAGAGATTCCCACTCTGGTGTATTGCAAAAAAACAGCCGAGCAGAGTCGCCGGCAATAACGAAGCCCGTTAAGAGTAATCAATAATTGTTTTTCATGCCAACGAGAATAAACGATCGGCGTAAGGAAAATGCGGCATTTTTTTATGTAAAAGGCCTCCGCATTGGAGGCCTTTAGGAGACTGAATCTGTTTAGCTCAGCAGGATTCAGGGAGGTGGCAGGGCCGTTACAGCACGTCTACCGCATTCAATTCCTTGAATGCTAATTCAAGACGCTCAGCCATGGAAGCCTGTCCAGCGCGTAACCAGGCACGCGGGTCATAAAATTTCTTGTTGGGTTTGTCATCGCCGTCCGGATTGCCCAACTGGCTTTCCAGATAACCGGCGTTTTTGTGGTAATACTTGAGGATACCTTCCCATGTAGCCCATTGGGTATCGGTATCAATATTCATTTTTACCACACCGTAACCGACTGCTTCTTTGATTTCCTCAGCAGTGGAGCCCGAACCGCCATGGAACACCAGATCAAGGGAATTGGCCGGCAGACCGAATTTTTCTGAAACATATTTCTGGGAGTTGTCCAGAATTTTAGGTGTGAGTTTAACGTTACCTGGCTTGTAAACACCATGCACATTACCAAACGCGGCGGCAATGGTGAAACGCGGGCTGATGGCGTGCAATTTTTCGTACGCGTAGGCCACATCTTCCGGCTGGGTATACAAGGATGAGTTATCCAGATGGCTATTGTCCACGCCATCTTCTTCACCGCCGGTGCAACCCAGTTCGATTTCCAGGGTCATGTTGAGTTTGGCCATACGGGTCAGATATTTGCTGCAAATTTCGATGTTTTCTTCCAGGGATTGCTCAGACAAGTCAATCATATGCGAAGAGAACAACGGTTTGCCGGTCGCGGCGAAATGTTTTTCACCTGCGTCCAATAGACCGTCAAGCCAAGGAAGTAATTTTTTCGCGCAATGGTCGGTATGCAGGATAACCGGCACGCCGTAATGTTCAGCCATATGATGCACATGCAGCGCACCGGAGATGGCGCCCAGGATCGACGCAGTCTGGCCTTCAGCCTTAAGGCCTTTACCGGCAATAAACGCTGCACCGCCATTGGAGAACTGAACGATAACCGGCGCACGCATTTTCGCGGCAGCTTCCATTACGGCATTAATGGAGTCAGTACCTACACAGTTTGCGGCAGGCAGAGCAAAGTGGTTTTCTTTCGCCACGGCAAATACTTTTTGTACGTCGTCACCGGTGATAACACCTGGTTTTACAAAATCGAAAATCTTAGACATATTGCTTTGTCCTGTTTTGTAGGCCATTGATGGAGTGTAAGCAACGTCCGTCGACCTAGCCTTCATGGACAACGGACGTTGCGGGCGTCAGTACCTCACGCCCGGCTCGCAGATTAATTACTGTTTGGCGCGCTCTTCAAGCATCACCACGGCCGGCAATTTTTTGCCTTCCACAAACTCCAGGAAAGCGCCGCCACCAGTGGAAATATAAGAAATTTTATCGGCAATGCCAAACAGATCGATCGCCGCCAACGTATCGCCGCCGCCGGCAATGGAGAAGGCTTCGCTATTAGCGATAGCATTAGCGACAATTTCGGTGCCTTTACGGAAGTTAGGGAATTCGAACACCCCTACCGGACCATTCCACAAAATGGTCTTGGCTTTTAACAAAATATCGGCCAGTTGCTGGGCTGATACGTCGCCCAAATCTAAAACCTGTTCGTTATCTTGGATCTCGCTGGCTGATTTGAGCGTGGCAGTTGCGGTTTCAGAAAACTCGGTTGCCACCCGCACATCAGTAGGAACCGGGATGTGACAGGTTTGCAGCAGACGTTTTGCTTCTGGGATAAGGTCGGCTTCGTAGAGCGATTTGCCGACATTGTGACCTTGGGCCGCGATGAAGGTATTGGCGATGCCGCCACCGACAATCAGCTGGTCGGCAATTTTGGACAACGAGTCCAGTACGGTCAGTTTGGTGGAGACCTTGGAGCCGCCGACGATGGCAACCATCGGCCGCGCCGGATTACCCAGGGCTTTACCCAGCGCGTCAAGTTCGTTAAACAGCAACGGACCGGCACAAGCGATGGGAGCAAACTTTCCTACGCCGTGAGTGGACGCCTGAGCACGGTGGGCGGTACCAAAAGCATCCATGACATAGATGTCGCATAAGGCGGCATAACGTTTAGCCAGGGTTTCATCGTCTTTCTTTTCGCCTTTATTAAAGCGAACGTTTTCCAGCACCACCAGTTCACCTGGCGCGATGTCCAGACCATCCAGGTAGTCTTTTTCCAGACGTACCGGCGAGGACAAGTGTTCTTTCAGGTAATTGACTACCGGCAGCAGGGAGAACTCTTCGTTGTACTCACCTTCGGTCGGACGACCAAGATGGGACGTCACCATAACGCGTGCGCCTTGCTTTAGCGCGGCTTCAATGGTGGGCAAGGAAGCACGGATGCGTGCATCGGACGTCACTTTACCGTCTTTAACCGGAACGTTCAGATCGGAACGGATAAGGACACGTTTACCCGCCAGATCCAGATCGGTCATCTTAATTACAGCCATGGTGAACCCTCTTATTGATTCTCGTAAAATTGCCTGAACGGCGGGAGACGCGTTTGCACCCGCCGGCCTAGAAGCCGTATAGACCCACGCCATCGTGAAGGATCGCCAGCGATGGGCGAGGTGTATTGCTAACATATCCACCGCTGCGGGGCGTTGCCCACCGTGCTATACGGGTCTGCGCCGCGCCGCCATCCATTTTGGGCAGTATGTGGTAGATACAATCCACTGCTAACTTATGTTCATTCTATACAGTCAACTATATCACGAAATGCATTCTATGCTGCTTTTTGCGATAAGCGCCAGCGAGCATAGTGGCCGTTGCCGTCGTGATTAATGGCCATCTCGATTGCTGCATTGCAGGCCGATGACACGACGGTGGTAGGATTTTATTGTGCTGGATTAACCGGGTGGAGCATCCGCTAAAAACCCAACTGAAACGGTTCAGCTAGAATAATCAAAAAATATCATTAGCGGAATAATTTTGCTGATTTTGTGATGTAAGTCCATTTAAACGGTATGGATTGATGTTTTTTTGCACATTTTATCAAATAATTTGCGGAATATGGGTGTAGGCGATCGGGTAATGCACACCGTTGAATGTTGGCCCGTTGACCGAGTCGGTGGCAGGGTTCGGTGATCACGGGCTGAGCGCACCAGGCGGTTTCGTTTGGCCGAGATAACCACGGCCAATTCACCCCACTTGGTACGCTCTCCCTTTTACACTGTCTGCGGTAGGTTCTGGGCGCGCAGGTCTGGATTTAGCCTAGCAAAGAATGCGCTTTGTCCAGTACGTTGCTGGAGGTAAACCCAAACAGTTCAAACAGTTGCTCCGCGGGTGCCGATTCGCCAAAGGTGGTCATGCCGACGATGGCGCCGTTGAGGCCGACATATTTGTACCAGTAGTCGGCGATGCCCGCCTCGATGGCCAGTCGTGCACTGACGTCTTTGGGCAGTACTGCGTCACGGTAGGCCGCGTCCTGCAGGTCGAACACTTCCGGCGATGGCATTGACACCACCCGGACCCGACGACCTTCACCGCTTAGCTGTTCCCAGGCCGCCACTGCCAGCGACACTTCCGAACCGGTGGCGATGATGATCAGTTCAGGTTTGCCGTCGCTGTCTTTGAGCACATAACCGCCGCGGGCTACGTTGGCCAGTTGCAGTGGTGTGCGCGCCTGCTGCACCAGGTTCTGGCGTGAGAATACCAGGGTGCTAGGACCGGTAGCATGCTCGATAGCCTGCTGCCAGGCCACTGCCGATTCCACCTGATCGCATGGGCGCCAGGTACGCATGTTTGGCGTGAGTCGCAGGCTGGCCAGTTGTTCTACCGGCTGGTGCGTTGGGCCATCTTCGCCAAGGCCAATGGAATCGTGGGTATAGACGTAGATGGAGCGGATTTTCATCAGCGCCGCCATGCGCACCGCGTTGCGGGCGTATTCTACGAACATAAGGAACGTGGCGGTATAAGGCACAAAACCGCCGTGTACCGCGAGTCCGTTGGCAATGGCGGTCATGCCGAATTCGCGCACGCCATAATGGATATAGTTACCTGCCAGGTTGTCCCCGAGGGATACCGACTGTTTCCATATGGTCAGGTTGCTCGGCGCCAGGTCGGCAGAGCCACCCAGCAGTTCCGGCAGAACCGGGCCAAAGGCGTCCAGGGCGTTTTGTGACGCTTTGCGGCTGGCAATATTGGCTGGATTAGCCTGCAGGTGTTCAATATAAGCGTGGCTCGACGTCGCCCAATCGGCGGGCAGTTGGCCTTCGGTGCGGCGGGTGAATTCAGCCGCCAGTTCAGGGAACGCGTGCGCATACGCGGTGAACTTGTCGTTCCACGTGGCTTCGCGTGCCGCGCCGGCCGCTTTGGCATCCCAGGCCTGGTAAATATCCTGTGGAATAACAAAGGGTGCTTCGGTCCAGCCCAGCGCTTTGCGGGTGGCAGCCACTTCGGCCTCGCCCAGCGGAGCACCGTGGGCTTCATGGGAGCCGGCCTTGTTCGGCGAACCGAATCCTATCACCGTTTTGCACATCAGCAGCGACGGTCGGTCAGTCACCTTGTGGGACTCTTCAATGGCGGCCTGAATCGCGGCGCTGTCATGGCCGTCTACGCCGCGCACCACGTGCCAGCCATAGGCTTCAAACCGTTTGGCGGTGTCGTCAGTGAACCAGCCGTCAACATGGCCGTCGATGGAGATACCGTTGTCGTCATAAAACGCCGTCAGCTTGCCGAGTTTCATGGTGCCGGCCAGGGAGCAGACCTCGTGGGAGATGCCTTCCATCATGCAGCCATCGCCCAGAAATACGTAAGTGCGGTGATCAACGATGTCATGGCCTGGACGGTTAAACTGCGCCGCCAGGGTGCGTTCGGCAATCGCCATGCCCACAGCGTTGGCAACGCCCTGACCCAGCGGACCCGTGGTGGTTTCCACACCGTCGGTATAACCGTACTCCGGATGGCCCGGCGTTTTGGAGTGCAGTTGGCGGAAGTTTTTCAGCTCGGACATCGGTAGGTTGTAACCGGTGAGGTGCAACAAGCTGTATAGCAACATTGAACCATGACCGTTGGAGAGGATAAAACGGTCGCGGTCAGCCCATTTTGGGTTGGCCGGGTTGTGGTTAAGGTAATCACGCCAGAGGACTTCGGCGATATCCGCCATGCCCATGGGGGCACCGGGATGGCCAGATTTAGCCTGCTGGACCGCGTCCATGCTTAAGGCGCGGATGGCGTTCGCCAGTACTTTTCGGGATGTCATGAATTGCTCCGTTGCGGATTGAATATTGTCTCGTTGACCAAGCCATTATAAAATCAATCACTTAACTTTAGAGACTGTGGTGAATATCGCTAAATGTACCTTAAATTAGGGCTAATTGTATATGCAGGAACGAGCGATAAATAGGTGATAATTCCCTGTCTTTGCTTGGACAAGCGATAGGCGGGTAGCACAATCAATCTCAAAATATAAAGTGTGTTAAGTCCATCACAAAATATTTAAAATTTCAAAAAAAACGTCAGTTTCTGCGGCGTGAAAGATGACGGGTGCCACCCTAGAGATTTCGCGCCGCAGGCAGACGGCAAACAAAAGAACCCGATGAGCTTACATAAGTAAGTGATTCGGGTGAATGAATGCAGCCAACGCACCTGCGGCGTGAAAGATGACGGGTGCCACCCTAGAGATTTCGCGCCGCAGGCAGACGGCAAACAAAAGAACCCGATGAGCTTACATAAGTAAGTGATTCGGGTGAATGAATGCAGCCAACGCACCTGCGGCGTGAAAGATGACGGGTGCCCCTAGGGGGAGCACCCGCCCCCTACTCACTCGGCTTTTTTCGCCGCCTGGATATACAGCATCTCCAGCGCCAAGGTAGCCGCCGCCAGCGCGGTGATTTGCGCCTGATCGTAGGCCGGAGCAACTTCGACCAGATCCATACCGACGATATTAAGCGATTGCAAACCACGCACGAGTTTGAGTGCGCGATCGGTGGTGAGTCCGCCGATCACTGGCGTGCCGGTACCCGGTGCGCTGGCGGGATCGAGGCAATCAATATCAAAGGTCAGATAAACCGGCATGTCGCCGACGATCTGTGTGATCTGGGCCAGGATGTCATCTACGCCACGATCGTTTACCTGCGCCGCATCCAACACGGTAAAGCCGTTATTTTTATCGTGTTCGGTACGAATGCCGATCTGCACCGAACGAGTCGGGTCGATCAAGCCTTCTTTTGGTGCATGATAAAACATGGTGCCGTGATCGAACTTGCTGCCATTGCTGTAAGTATCGGTATGGGCATCGAAATGCACCAGCGCCATTTTGCCAAAATGTTTGGCATGGGCGCGCAACAGCGGCAGAGTGACGTAGTGATCGCCGCCGAAGCAGAGCAGGCGTTTACCTGCCGCCAGTAGCCGTTCGGCATGGGACTGCAACTTGTCGCTCAGGTCCTGCGCATCGCCGAAATCAAAAACCACGTCGCCGCAGTCGACGATATTTAAACGCTCGCGTACATCAAAATCCCACGGCCAGCGGCAGCCTTCCCAGGCCAGGTTGGTGGAAACCTGGCGGATGGCCCCCGGCCCGTGACGGCTGCCGGAGCGACCGGATGTCGCCATATCAAATGGAATGCCGGTGATGACCCAATCGGCGTCGCTGTCGTAGGGGTTGAATTCCAAGGGCAAACGCAAAAAGCCAAAGGCGTTTGACACCAGGGAGTTGTCATATTGATGGCCCAGGGTGCTCATAGTCTTTCCTTTCTTATTCATCTTCAAGGTAAGTGTAACCGTACAGACCCGCTTCAAACTCTTCGAGGAATTCAGCTTGCAGGCTGCTGTCAAGATCGGTCTCTTTCACTTGATCGCGGAAACGGGTGAGTAATACCGCCGGATCCAGTTGCACGTATTGCAGCATGTCGGCCACCGAATCGCCTTCGTCGGATTCATTGAGCTCTACGCTGCCGTCTTTGAAGACAAACACGTCTACGGCGGCGGTATCACCGAACAAATTGTGCATATTACCCAGGATTTCCTGGTAAGCCCCAACCATGAAAAAGCCCAACAGCGGCGGGTTATCTACATCGTAAGGCGGCATCGGCATGGTGGTAGCGATACCGTCGCCGTCGATGTAATGGTCGATGGTACCGTCGGAATCACAGGTGATATCCAACAGTACTGCGCGACCTTCCGGCGGTTTATCCAGCCCTTCGAGCGGCAGCACCGGAAATAGCTGATCGATACCCCAGGCGTCCGGCATGGATTGGAACAGTGAAAAATTGACGTAGAGCTTATCCGCCATGCGCTCTTGCAGTTCATCGATAATCGGCCGGTGTGCGCGGTTGCTCGGGTCCAACTGGGTCTGGATCATACGGCAGATATTCAGATAAAGCTGCTCAGCCCAGGCGCGCTGGGTCAGATCGAGTATGCCATGGGTATACTGGGTATGAACATCATGCAAGTCCATCTGGCTATCATGCAGCCACTCGCGCAGCGAACGGCGGTTTTTCGGTTCCTGCATCTCCTGCCAGGTCTGCCACATGCTTTCTAACGCACGCGGAGCATCCTCGTCTGGCGCCAGCGGTTCGCAGAACTCATTGCGTTCTACGCCGATGACGTTGGAGACCAGCACCGTATGGTGGGCGGTGACGGCGCGGCCCGATTCGGTAATCACGGTGGGATGAGGCAATCCGTGCTCATTGCACGCATCACCAATGCCCCAAATCACGTTGTTAGCGTATTCATTCAGGCCATAGTTGGCGGAGCAGTCGGACTGCGAGCGGGTACCCTCGTAATCCACACCCAAACCGCCACCAACGTCAAAGCATTCAATATTCACGCCCAGACGGTGTAGTTCGACATAGAAACGTGCCGATTCGCGCACGCCGGAGGCGATGTCACGAATATTGGACAACTGGGAGCCTAAATGGAAATGCAGCAGTTGCAGACTCTCGAGACGACCTTTGCTGCGCAACAGTTCCACCAGTTGCAGCACTTGTATCGCCGCCAGGCCGAATTTGGACTTCTCACCGCCGCTGGACTGCCACTTACCGGAACCTTGGGACGCCAGACGCGCACGGACACCCAACCGAGGTACGACATTTAAACGCTCGGCTTCTTCCAGTACCAGTTTGATTTCGGTGAGTTTCTCAATCACCAGGTACACTTTGTGCCCCAACTTCTCGCCGATCAGCGCCAGGCGAATGTATTCACGATCCTTATAGCCATTGCAGACGATGACGGTGCGGGTCATGCCGGCATGGGCCAGTACCGCCATAAGCTCGGCCTTGGAACCGGCTTCCAGTCCCAGGGGTTCACCTGAGTTAATTAACGACTCGATCACTCGCCGGTGCTGGTTAACCTTGATGGGATAAACCAGAAAATAGTCGCCCTGATAACCAAACGATTCCCGGGCGCGCTTAAAGGCACCGTTGATGGAACGCAGTCGGTGCTGCAGGATTTGCGGAAAGCAAAACAGTGCAGGCAGCCGCTGACCGTCCTTTTGCCGCTCTTTAACCAGTTCAGCCAGATCGACCCGTGCCTCGGGGAAATCAGGATCCGGGCAAACGCTGATATGGCCTAATTCATTAACGTCAAAGTAGTTATTTCCCCAATAGGCGACATTATATGTCCGCATCATCCTGCTGGCGTCGCTGTCATTCATAGCGACCTCCTGCATCGAACGCAAATTTTCATGTGGCCCCATCAGATACGAACCCTGTTGCTTTTGATCATCAGACATGGCCTGCTTCTCCCTTACGGTGTTCGTTGCCGATCCCGTTCACCGATTTTACCGCGTGGAAACCACCGTTGATTGCGTGGTTATACTTGTGCGAGCCGCTCGCCGACGGTAACAAACGCCGCCGGGCGTACTGGGCATCCGGTACATCAGTACAGTAATTGTAAAACACCTTGATGAACTCCGTGAGACGGGATGGTAGTTACCCACTGAAATGGGTCGTGTGAATGGCCTGATGGCCCTGGATTAATTCCTGGGAGAGGGTTCGCCGGCCCTGGAATCTTGGGTCATGCCCTGGTGCCGATGGCAATATCGATGATATTGCTGGTAAAACCGCCATGACAGTGAAGAGTGCGCAGCGAGAATAGCGTCTGTTGGACGTGCCGAATCGTGATTCACTAAGGACCCGCTGGCGGTAGCCCGGAGAATGGCAAAGATAGAGAGGCGATCGACGACGATCGGAGAATTACACATCATTAACGGTGCCACCTCCCAATACCAACCGGCCTTGACGGACATGTTAGTCCGGAAAAAAGTTACCAAATGTAAATGAAAGACATTTACATTACGTTGTTCATGCGCGCGAATTTATACCGCCAACCCCGATAAAAAGCAAAAAATAATTTCACTTTGACCGATTTCCCCCCGCTCGCGTGAGCATGTTCAGTGGCTAAGCCAAAAAATTACTGGTAATTCCACAAGGGGGTGTCCTAGAATAGCCATCCAGAAGTTAATCCATCTAAATCGGATGGCCTAATGAATTTATTTACTGCTCACCAGCGGCATATCCGCGGGACTGCAGGACGCGTAACGCCATTATCAGGAAATCGCTTTCCCTGGTGGCTGGAATCACCGCTACGCAGTCATTTCTAACCCGTATTTTAAGGTAAAGAGACCGATGGCTAAACACCTATTTACATCCGAATCCGTTTCAGAAGGGCATCCTGATAAAATTGCGGATCAGATCTCCGATGCTGTACTTGATGCGATCCTGATACAGGATCCCAAAGCACGCGTGGCCTGTGAAACATTTGTAAAAACCGGAATGGTCTTGGTTGGCGGCGAAATCACCACCACCGCCTGGGTAGATATTGAAGAATTAACGCGTCGCACTATCCGCGATATTGGTTATATCAATTCAGATATGGGGTTCGACGCCAACTCGTGCGCCGTACTCAGCGCCATCGGTAAACAGTCGCCCGACATCAACCAGGGCGTGGATCGCAGTGACCCGCTTGAGCAGGGTGCCGGTGATCAGGGCCTGATGTTCGGTTATGCCACCAACGAGACCGAAGTATTGATGCCCGCACCGATCACTTACGCCCATCGCCTGGTGGCGCGGCAGTCGCAGGTACGTAAAAACGGCACCCTGCCCTGGCTACGCCCTGACGCGAAAAGCCAGGTCACCTTTGCTTACGACGATAACAAAATTGTCGGCATCGACGCGGTGGTATTATCCACTCAGCATTCAGAGGATGTGTCGCAGCGCGATCTGCAAGAAGCGGTCATGGACGAAATCATCAAACCGGTCCTGCCCGCAGAGTGGCTCACCGCGTCCACCAAGTATTTTATCAACCCAACCGGCCGGTTTGTCATCGGCGGGCCGATGGGCGACTGCGGTCTGACCGGACGTAAGATTATCGTCGACACCTACGGCGGTATGGCCCGTCACGGCGGCGGTGCATTTTCTGGCAAGGATCCGTCTAAAGTGGATCGCTCCGCTGCTTATGCCGCGCGGTACGTTGCTAAAAACATCGTTGCCGCAGGATTGGCCGATCGCTGTGAAATCCAGGTATCTTATGCCATTGGTATCGCGGAACCCACATCCATCAGCATCGAAACCTTCGGTACCGGCAACGTGTCCACAGACAAGCTGGCCCAACTGGTACGTGAGTTTTTCGACCTGCGCCCCTATGGCCTGATCACCATGTTGGATCTACTGCAGCCCATTTATCTGCAAACTGCAGCTTATGGCCATTTCGGTCGTGAGCATTTCCCGTGGGAAAAAACCGATAAAGCCGAACTGCTGCGCGACGCCGCCGGTTTAAAATAACACCACTACCAAACTTAATAGTTCGTCTACACTATATTAGCGGTGATCATTATGATCACCGCTTTTTTTAGCTATATTGAAAACGATTACATGTAAATATATCATTAAATATCATACATTTAGAGAGTGTCATTTATTGAAGAGAAACCTCATAACGTTTCGTTTTCAGTCGTATGTTATATAGACCTCTTCAGTGTCACGTACATTTAATCTAAAACACCGTTTTAGCTTAACAATGCACATTCACGCGGTCATTAATTCTGAAAAATTGGCATAAGTCTGTGTAAGCGATTACACAGATGTGATCTGGAGCACATTTTGCCCCTATGCGTTTACATAACATACACAATTAATAATTACGTAATAATTACGGGTTTTTAGAGAGGTACTATGAGTACTGCCAATGTGAGTACAAGCCAACCAAGGTCACGTCATTCCAATGCGCGTATCACCTTTTTTGTTTGTTTTATGGCCGCGCTTGCCGGTCTGCTGTTTGGCTTGGATATTGGTGTCATCGCGGGGGCGCTGCCGTTTCTAGCTGATGATTTTCAAATCACCGCTCATCAGCAAGAATGGGTGGTCAGTTCCATGATGTTTGGCGCCGCGATTGGTGCAGTGGGCGCAGGCTGGCTGTCGGCCAAACTCGGGCGTAGATACAGTTTGCTGATCGGTGCATCGCTGTTTGTCATTGGCTCGTTATGTTCCGCATTCGCACCAAACGTTGAATTTCTGGTGCTTGCCCGGGTAATTTTGGGCCTGGCGGTCGGTATTGCTTCTTTTACTGCACCACTCTATCTGTCGGAAATTGCACCGGAGAAGATTCGCGGCAGCATGATCTCCATGTACCAGTTGATGATCACCATCGGTATTTTGGCAGCCTACCTCTCGGACACCGGTTTTAGCTATAGCGGCTCTTGGCGTTGGATGCTGGGTATCATTACCATTCCAGCCGTCTTACTGTTTATCGGCGTATTATTCCTGCCCGGTAGCCCGCGCTGGCTGGCGACGAAAGGTCGTTATACCGAAGCACAAAAAGTGCTGAATATGCTGCGTGATACCTCGGAACAGGCCAAAAAGGAACTGGACGAGATTCGTGAAAGCCTCAAGGTCAAACAAAGTGGCTGGGCGCTGTTTACCAGTAATAGTAATTTCCGCCGCGCGGTTTATCTGGGTATCTTGTTGCAGGTGATGCAGCAGTTCACCGGGATGAACGTGATCATGTATTATGCGCCGAAAATCTTCGGTATTGCCGGTTTCTCCGGTACGGCAGAACAGATGTGGGGCACGGTCATTGTCGGTCTGGTGAATGTTCTGGCCACCTTTATTGCTATCGGCCTGGTCGATCGCTGGGGACGTAAACCGACCTTAAGACTGGGCTTCCTGGTGATGGCGGTGGGTATGGGCGTGCTGGGTACGTTGCTGCACCTGGGCGTTGAAACCGACTTTATGAAATACTTCGCCATCATTATGTTGATGATGTTTATCGTCGGTTTTGCCATGAGCGCCGGTCCGTTAATCTGGGTATTGTGTTCCGAAATACAGCCGCTAAAAGGCCGCGATTTTGGTATCACCGTCTCAACGGCCACCAACTGGATTGCCAATATGATCGTCGGCGCCACGTTCCTGACCATGCTTAATCAACTGGGCAACGCCAATACGTTCTGGGTTTACGCCGGACTGAATGTGCTGTTTATCCTGCTGACGTTCTGGCTGATCCCCGAAACCAAGAACATCTCGTTGGAACATATTGAACGCAACCTCATGACCGGTAAGCGCCTGCGCGACATCGGCGATAAAGACTAATGATATAACCCATCTCTCACGCTGCGAGCATCGCCAACACACTCGCAGCGTGAAAGATGAAGCTACCCAAAAGATTTCATGTTGCGAGCAGGCGGCAAACGAACGCACCCCGATGAGCTTACTCAAAAAAGTGATTCGGGTAAGAGAGTGCAGCCAACACACTCGCAGCGTGAAAGATGAAGCTACCCAAAAGATTTCATGTTGCGAGCAGGCGGCAAACGAACGCATCCCGATGAGCTTACTCAAAAAAGTGATTCGGGTAAGAGAGTGCAGCCAACACACTCGCAGCGTGAAAGATGAAGCTACCCAAAAGATTTCATGTTGCGAGCAGGCGGCAAGCGAACGCATCCCGATGAGCTTACTCAAAAAAGTGATTCGGGTAAGAGAGCGTAGCCAACACACTCGCAGCGTGAAAGATGAAGGGTATATTGCATCCCCCGCTCCCCCCAGTTAGTCTTGCTGCTATGAAACCGACTCATATTCCTATTGCTCTGCACCAAGCCGTTATGCAGTGTTTGCGCGCCAAACTACAGCAGGCCGATGCCTATTTTTCATGTCGTTTTCCCGAACCGGCGCTGTCTTACCGGCAACGCGGTACGATTGCCGGCACTGCGTGGCTGGAACAATGGGAAATTCGCTTAAATCCGGTGTTGCTGTTAGCCAATGAAGCGACGTTTATTGATGAAGTGATCCCGCATGAGTTGGCACATTTACTGGTTTATCGCCAGTTCGGCCGGGTGGCGCCCCACGGTCAGCAGTGGCGATGGATGATGTCCGAGGTGTTGTTGACCGAACCGCGGCGCACGCATAATTTTGATGTGGCGACGGTGCGGGCGACGACCTTCCACTATCGTTGTGGCTGTCAAAGCCATCATCTGACGGTGCGTCGCCATAACCGTGTGCTACGTGGCGAGGCACAATACCGCTGCCGTCATTGCGGCGATATACTGTGTTTCGCGCAATAGCGGAAAACGTCGCGGGCCTACCTGAATGGCGCCATGTAACCGGATGCAGCCATTGCGTGCCATTTCGCGACAAAACCTCATAGGGAAAGCGAATTTTTATCGCGTCGATTTGCTTGTGATGTCATGATTGATTACCCTGCGTGTTTTCATTAAAAGTCAGAATCGATGATGTTACGTGCGTGGTTTTATTTTCTTTATCTTTCCCTTATGCTGCTGCCGGCCGCTGCGACGGCGCAGGGCATAAATAATTTCAGTCAGGCGAAAGCGGCGGCGGTTATCATCAACCGTGACGCACCAGGTTCCTTTTATTGCGGCTGCAAAATCAGCTGGGAAGGGAAAAAAGGCACGCCGGACTTAGCCTCTTGCGGATATCAAGTGCGTAAAAGCGCGCAGCGTGCCAGCCGGATCGAATGGGAACATGTGGTACCGGCCTGGGAGTTTGGCCACCAGCACCAATGCTGGCAGGACGGCGGACGTAAAAATTGCAATAAAGACGCTGACTACCGCCAGATGGAAACCGACCTGCACAATCTGCAGCCGGCGGTGGGCGAGGTGAATGGCGATCGCGGCAATTTTCGCTATAGCCAGTGGCGCGGCGGGGAAGGCCAATACGGACAGTGTGCGATGAAAATCGATTTTAAGCATAAGCAGGCCGAACCGCCGTCCCGGGCGCGAGGGGCCATTGCCCGTACTTATTTTTACATGCGCGATCGCTACCAGCTCCGGCTTTCATCGCAGCAAACCCAACTGTTCGAGGTCTGGGATCGACAATATCCGGTGACCCCCTGGGAATGCGAGCGCAACCGGCGTATCGAATCCGTGCAGGGAAATGGCAATCCGTATATTCTAGCGGCTTGCCAACGATAACGCCGCTGGCCTACTCTCTATCCTTACCATCAGGACTGAAACGATATCAGCATGAGAATACCGCGTATTTATCATTCCACTCCGCTGCCGGCACAAGGTAGCGTCGAGCTAAGCGAAGATGCTGCTCATCACCTGACCCGCGTGTTACGCATGTCGGAAGGCCAGCTATTGCATTTATTCGACGGCAGTAATCATCTGTTTGAAGCGGAAATTGCGGTGGCGGGCAAGAAAAACCTGGTGGCCAATATCCTGGCCTCGCGCCCGGCAGATGTTGAATCACCGTTGCGTTTGCATCTGGGTCAGGTGATGTCACGCGGCGAAAAAATGGAATTCACCATCCAGAAATCCATCGAATTGGGTGTCAATGTCATTACCCCATTGTTTTCCGAGCGCTGCGGCATCAAGCTGGACGGTGAACGACTGGATAAAAAAATCCAGCAATGGCGGAAAATCGCCATTGCTGCCTGCGAGCAATGCGGGCGCAACAGCCTACCGCTGATTCGCGACGCCATGATCCTTGAAGACTGGTGCGCTGAACTTGATGACGGGCTAAAACTGAACCTGCATCCACGCGCCCAGCACAGTATCAACACCCTGCCGCTGCCGGTAGAAAACGTCCGGTTGCTGATAGGTCCCGAAGGCGGCTTGACCCATGAAGAAATAGCCATGACCACCCGCCATGGATTTACCGAAATCCAGCTAGGGCCTCGTGTGCTACGCACAGAAACTACTGCCCTCACCGCCATAACCGCGTTACAGGTGCGTTTTGGCGACCTGGGTTAAAGGAGAAAAAATGTTAAAGCTCGGCATTGTGATGGATCCGATTTCCGCCATCAATATCAAAAAAGATACCAGTTTTGCTATGCTGCTCGAAGCACAACGCCGCGGCTGGCAGATCCATTACATGGAGATGAGTTCGCTTTATCTGCGTGGCGGCGAAGCACGCGCCACCACCCGCCTACTGGCAGTAAAGCAGGACTATGACGAATGGTACAGTTTTCACGGCGAACAGGATATTGAACTGGGCGATCTCGACGTGATCCTGATGCGCAAAGATCCCCCGTTTGATACCGAGTTTATCTACGCCACCTATATTCTGGAGCGTGCCGAGGACCAAGGCACCCTTATCGTCAACAAACCGCGCAGCCTGCGCGACTGTAACGAAAAATTGTTCACCGCCTGGTTCGCCCAGCACACGCCGGACACGCTGGTCAGCCGGCGCGACGATCATATCCGGGCGTTTTGGCGCGAGCACGAGGATATCATCCTTAAACCCCTGGACGGTATGGGTGGGACGTCGATATTCCGGGTAAAAAAAGACGATCCCAATCTGTCGGTGATCATTGAAACCCTGACCGATAATGGCCAGCGTTTCTGCATGGCGCAAAATTTCCTGCCGGCCATTAAAGACGGCGACAAACGGGTGCTGGTGGTGGATGGCGAGCCGGTCCCTTATTGCCTGGCGCGGATCCCGAAAAGCGGTGAAACGCGCGGTAACCTGGCGGCGGGCGGACGGGGCGAAGCACGGCCACTGAGTGAAAGTGACTGGAAAATCGCCCGTGACGTTGCCCCGGTGCTCAAAGAAAAAGGACTGATTTTTGTCGGTCTGGATATTATCGGCGACAAACTCACGGAGATTAACGTCACCAGCCCCACTTGTGTGAGAGAGATAGAAGCCGCCTTTCCAATCTCCATTACCGGTATGCTGATGGATGCCATCGAACGGCGTCTGAGTCAAGGCAAACGCTGATTTTACCCTGGCTGTGAGCGGATTTTGCTCGCAGCCAGTGACTTATCACTCGTTTACCCGCATACTACACGTCGACTATTTATTACTCTATTTGCCATAAAAACAGAATGAATTTACAGCATCACTTTCTTATTGCCATGCCCTCGCTACAAGACCCTTTATTCAAACGCGCGGTAATTTATATCTGCGAGCATAATGATGACGGGGCCATGGGGCTGGTTATCAATAAACCCGTTGATCAATTTACCGTTGAAAACGTCTTGGATAAACTCAAGATCATGCCGGCGGAGCGCGATCCTTCCATTAGCCTGGATACACCGGTGTTTGCCGGCGGTCCGTTGGCGGACGATCGTGGATTTATCCTGCATACGCCTTGTGAAGGTTTCGGATCGAGCATCAGCATTTCTGAAGACACCATGATCACCACCTCCAAGGATGTGCTGGAAACATTAGGCACCCCTAGCCAGCCACATAACGTGCTGGTGGCCTTGGGTTATGCCGGGTGGGAAAAAGGCCAGCTAGAACAAGAACTGCTGCAGAATGCCTGGCTGACCTCTCCCGCCGACAGCCAAATCCTGTTTAATACGCCCATCGCCGCGCGCTGGCGTGACGCGGCCAGGAAATTAGGTATTGATATCCATAACATCGCCACCGAAGCGGGCCATGCATAATGACTAACCGTACCATGATGGCGTTTGATTTCGGTACCAGAAGCATCGGCGTGGCGATCGGCCAAGAAGTTACCTGTACCGCACGGCCACTGACGGCATTCAAAGCCCAGGAGGGCATACCCGACTGGCAACAGGTGGATAAATTATTGCAAGAATGGCAGCCGGACGTGATTGTCGTGGGGCTGCCGCTGAATATGGACGGTAGCGAACAACCGCTGACCGCGCGGGCGCGTAAATTCGCCAGCCGCCTGCACGGTCGTTTCGGATTTGAAGTGGTGCTGCACGATGAACGCTTAAGCACCGTCGAAGCGCGGGCCGGCCTGTTCGAGCGCGGTGGTTACCGCGCATTAAACAAAGGCCGGATTGACGCAGGTTCCGCCGTGGTGATCCTGGAAAGCTGGTTTGAACAGCTGCTGGCCGTGCGCCATCCTCACTCCAGATAAAATAACGGGCTCAGCTCGGCGCTTACCGGGCTGTTATCCGCATTGGCCGGCATGACATCGGTCATGTGCCGCCACCAACGCTGACAAATCTCGGTATTAGCCACGGCGTTCCAACGTTCCTCGGATTCGATCTCCACATACGCCAACAGCAGATGGCGCTGCTCATCAAGAAAAATACTGTAGTGATGAGCACCATGGCTTTTCAGGGTCTGTTCCAGTTCAGGCCAGATGGGATTATGCCGGCGCCGGTACTCCTCATGGGCGTCGGGATTGACCTGCATAACAAAGGCTTTTCTGATCATAAGGCCTACTCTGTGGTTTATCACTGCAAAGAGGGGGATCTGCCGAACGCTACTCGACGTCCAGCGCTGCCGCCATCGGTGTAACACCAAAACGACGCCCCAGGGCAATCAGCTCATCGCGGCTGATGGTTTGTTTTTTCCCACCCATCGAGCGCACCTTAACCATGATCTCCGCCGATTTTTCCGCTGTATCGATCAGCCCAAAAGCATCGTCCAGCGTCGGGCCACTGGCAAAAATACCGTGGAATGGCCATAACACCAGCGGATGCGAACGCATTTGCTCTGCGGTGGCAGCGCCAATACCGTCGGTGCCGGGAACCATCCAGGGCACAATGCCCACGCCGTCGGGGAACACCACCAAACATTCGGTACTGCCTTCCCACAATTCACGGGTGAAATGCGCACTATCGAGTTCCAAAACGTAACTTAAGGCAATCAAATTAGTGGCATGGCAATGCATAATCACCCGGTTGGCGTCTTGGGTTATCTGTTTACGCACTACATGGGACTGAAAGTGCGAGGCCAGCTCCGAGGTTGGCAAACCGCCGGCGGTCAGTCCCCAGAGAATGCGGTAAGCATCCCCGGTATGATTGACCTGCAGCAATACCAGGTTATCCGAGGGCGAAATCTGCACGTTACGAAAAAACTTACCCGAGCCGGTGACCAGAAAAAACGTATCGGCCAATTCCGGTACCGGATCGGTTAACACTTCGGTGCGCGGTTGGGGACTGAGCTCCCCAAGATAAGGCGCCACGTCTTCGGGGGTCAGACGTAAGCTAACATTGCCACCATTGCGTTCATCCCAGCCTTTAAGCCACATATCAGTGGTGGCTTTGACCATTCCCTGCACAAACCAGGAAGTTAATATTGTTTGCATTATTGGTTATCCTTAGCGTGCGCGTAAAGTAGAGCTTTCATATTCACGTACCGGTTGCAGCCAATCGCTGCCCACCGGCGTGTCATGCGACTGACAATACTTATCCCACACCGCCTGCCAGGGCAGTGATTTCTGCTCTTCGAGCAATGCCAGACGCGCCGTATAGTCGCCTTGTTGTTCCAACAGGCGCAGTTCTTCGGTAGGCTCCAGCAACGCCCGTAGCAGCGCCTTTTTCATATTGCGGGTACCGATAACCCAGGCGGCAATGCGGTTAATCGACGCATCGAAGAAATCCAGGCCAATATGCACGCGGTTGAATAATTTCTGACGAACAATTTCGTTGGCAATAGCCTGCGTTTCATCATCAAGCAGCACCACATGATCGCTGTCCCAACGAACCGGGCGACTCACATGCAACAGCAGACGCGGGACAAATAAGATCGCGGCGGAAATCTTATCGGAGATCACTTCGGTAGGATGGAAATGACCGGCATCCAGGCACAGTGCCGTCCCCCGACTGGCGGCATAACCCAGATAGAATTCACTCGACCCCACGGTATAACTTTCAGCACCGATGCCAAATAACTTGCTCTCCACGGCGTCGATATGGTATTTGGCGTCGAATTTTTCTTCCATGATGGCATCCAGGGCTGACAGCAGCCGTTGGCGTGGTGCCAGACGATCGATGGTCATATCTTTCATGCCATCCGGAATCCAGATATTCATCACCGATGGGGTGCCCAACTCGCGGCCAAAATAGGCTGAAATACGACGACTGGCCTGGCAATGCTCAATCCAGAACTGGCGGATCTTTTCGTCGGTGTGGGACAAGGTAAAACCGTCCGCACTGAGCGGGTGGGAGAAACAGGTAGGATTAAAATCGAGTCCCAGCTGATGTTCACGCGCCCAGCTAACCCAACGGGCAAAATGTTTGGGCTCAATGTGGTTGCGTTCAACCTTACCTTCAGCTTCCAGGTAGATGGCATGCAGGTTCAGCCGTTTCGGCCCGGGGATCAGGCTAAACGCCATTTCCAAATCGGTCCGTAGCTCCTCGGCATTGCGGGCCTTACCCAGGTAGTTGCCGGTGGCCTGTATACCGCCGGTCAATGCGCCACCGGTGTTTTCAAAACCGGTGACGTCATCACCCTGCCAACAATGCATGGATACCGGCAGGGTATCAAGTAGTTCGAGGGCGCCATCGACGTTGACATCGATATCGGCAAATCTTTGTTTGGCCAGTTGCCAAGCTTGTTCAACGGATAAGCTCATGATAACAATTCCTCTTGATGATGGCAGCGCGCCACAAAACGGTGCCAATAAGTCAAAAATAACAATCAGGAAGCGACAAAGGAAAGAGACGTATTGATGGTTTAAGCACCGGTAAGACCATAATGAAAATGCCCCCTTTCATCCTATGACTGCAGTGTAGGAAGTTATTCATTCCGCTACCTTCCGGTGAATGCCATGGGTTTCATTGCGGTGGCAGAATCGTCAAGGTGAATGTGAAACGGATCACAAAATCATGCGGAATATAACGAATGGCCGTGGTCAAAAATAATAAGTAAGACCTGTGATCAATCCCGCAATTTTGATTATTACCCCGCTAATCTTAAAAAAAACGCGGCAATACGCCCACTGACGGTCATTTATTCAAGGTTTATTCTCCTCATCGCGACTTATTATGAAAGCCCGTTAAATGGTGAGGATAAAAATATGACCCGACTGTATGCCGAGAACTTTTTTAGTTCAGAAGACGCCACAGTAACCATTGAACCCCGCCTGCCCCAGGTTGCCTTCCCGGAGCATTACCATGACTTCTGGGAAATTCTGCTGGTGGAAAAGGGATCGGGCATTCACGTGCTTAATGATCAGCCTTATGTCTTGGGCAGTGGCTCGGTGTGTTTTATCCGGGCTGACGATCATCATTTATTTGAAAATGTCGATGACCTCAATTTGATCAATATTCTCTACCGCGCACCGAGTAAATTTCATTATCTCGCCGATATTAGCCGTTTTTTACCCGCCAAAGATGCACAGGGAGGCCAGGTAAACTGGCAGATTAATCATGCCGGCATGCAGCAGGCCAAGCGTTTTATCCAGACGCTCACCGAACTCACGACGGACACGTCGCCGGAAGGCATCGCGGCCAGCGAAGGACAATTTTTGCAGTTATTGATCATGTTGCGCCACAGTTGCTTTCAAGCGCAGGGCGAAGGAGGGGGTGAGGCACGTCTGCAGGGATTGCTGAGCTGGTTACAGCACAATTTTTGCAATGATGTCGATTGGCTGGTGCTGGCCGAGCAGTTTTCACTGCCGCTTCGCACGCTACATCGCCAGTTAAAACAGCGGACCGGCATGACGCCACAGCGTTACCTTAATCGCCTACGCCTGCTGGAAGCCCGCAAACGTCTGCAACAAAGCGATAAAACCATTACTGAAATTGCCCATGCCTGTGGTTTTAGTGACAGTAATCATTTTTCCACCCAGTTTCGGCGCGAATTTTCCCATTCTCCCAAAACCATCCGCAAAGGTGAACAGTAACCCTTACCCCACGATCCAAAGCTGACAACTGCTGCCTGTTTCAATTTTTTTATGTTGACATCATGCCATCATATCTCACCTTATAATGATGCTTAGGGCCCTAATTGTGTCTCACCTAAAGCTGGCGACCACCGATTATTTCCTGTCAGATAAGCATGCCATCACGGTGGCCGACCGACATCCTCAGCCGGAATTCGCTACCCATAGCCATGACTTTAATGAACTGGTGATCGTCTGGCGCGGCAACGGTCTGCATATCCTTAATGACGTTCATTACACCATCACCTGCGGCGATGTTTTTTATATTAACGCCGACGATCATCACAGCTACGAATCGGTCAACGCGCTAGAGCTGGATAATATTCTTTATAACCGCCAGCGGTTGACCCTCGGTGCCGACTGGGATCGATTATTGCCCGACGCGGGCACCGACCAGCGCCAGCGCTACTGGCGATTAGGCACCCCGGGGATGTCGGTATTGCGCCAACAGGTGGATGCATTGGCCGACGAATGCATGAAAACCGATCCTCTGTCGGCGCTACTTAGCGAAGCGCTTTTTCTGCAGGTCAGTCTGCTACTGATGCGTTTTCGCCACGCCCCCGACAGCCCGTTATTATCCGATGCCGAGCAACTGGATTTATTACTGATGGCGCTGCGTGTCAGCATTGATCAGCAATTTAAATTAGACGACTTTTGCCAGCAATATCACTTAAACGCCCGCAGTCTAAAACAATTGTTTAAGCAGCAGACCGGCATGGGGGTCAATCAATACCTGCGACAGTTGAGGTTATGCAAAGCCATGGATTTACTCAGGCATGGCCAGCAAACCATTGGTGAAGTGGCCGCGTGCTGTGGTTTTGAAGACAGCAACTATTTTTCCGTGGTATTTAACCAATCGGTTGGGGTAGCGCCTCGGGAATACCGCCAACGCTTTCAAAAAAACCTGGCGGCTGAACACATTATACGATCGTGAGTGTGCAACCCCGGTCCACTGTTTTAACATCACCCGACAATTTTCCACCCAAAACATCATCGTGCCTATGGCGCATCCCACTGATATGCGTATTGCATATTGCATATTGCATATTGCATATTGCGTATTGCATATTGCATATTGCATATTGCATATTGCATATTGCATATTGCGTATTGCGTATTGCGTATTGCGTAGGGATATTCCAGACAGAAAAGAAAAACAGCAAAAAAAAACCATCACGCCGTCAACAACAGAAAATAAAGTATTATTATTTCATAAAATAAATGTATTTTACGTATTAAAAAAACAGTAATGATTATTTCCCCGGGAAATACCAGGATATGCACTACGTTATTTTGCAAAAATATCCGTGGTTATCTTAATCACCGCCGCGCGAAGAAAAACCGACCGATCACGGATAAAACCGCAGCAAAACCCAGGTTCGGCCATGTCTATCTCGTCGGCTGCTGCAATAGGTCAGTTTTTGCTTGGTTGCTGGGTCGCCGGCGGGGTCACTGGCGTCACGGTTTTTTTGACATCTTTGCTATTGAAATACCACACGCCTAAGGCGATGGCGATAAATATCCAGGTGATTTTTCTCATGGTGTCTCTTGTGCTGTGCGGTGTTATACCGAAAATTTGCCTGATTTTATACCAAAACCGGGGAGTCGAACAGTTGCATGCCCTGCCCTTTGCCGGTTTGCAACAACGCCGGCAATAGGTGGGTTTTGCCGTCGCGAATCAGGTTACGCACCGCCGGGGTAGCCACCATCAGCTCAAACAACGCCCGCCGCCCTCCTTCGGGCCTGGCCACCAGTTGTTGCGCCATAATCGCCACCAGACTGCCGGCCAACAGACTGCGGACAAACCCCTGCTCTCCCGCGCCAAACCCATCCACTAGCCGATCCACCGCCTGGGCCGCGTGACGGGCATGCAGCGTCGCCAACACCAGATGGCCGGTTTCAGCTGCGGTAAGCGCCAGGCGAATACTGGGCGGATCCCGCAGTTCGCCTAACAAGACGATATCCGGATCCTCGCGCAGCACCGCCCGCAGTCCGCTGGCAACATCGGGACAGTGCACCCCGATTTCCCGCTGCTGGATCAGGCTGTGTCGGCAACGGTGGAGATATTCGATCGGGTCTTCCAGCGTAATAATATGCACCCGGTGATGCTCATTGAGATGGTCCAACATCGCCGCCAGCGAGCTGGACTTGCCGCTGCCGGTGGCACCGGTCACCAACAGCAGCCCCTGCCGTTTGGACAGCAGCCCGGCGATCGACGCCGGCAGCGCCAGCGTCGCAAGCGTAGGACACTGCGCCGGGATCAGACGAAAGGCGACGGAGACCCCGCTTTGCTGGCGAAAAAAATGCCCCCGCGCCCGTTGGCCCTGGGGAAAGGTCACGGCACAATCGGCTTGGCCGGTCAACGCCAGCGCCCGGCGGCCGTGGGTATCCAGATATTCCCCGCCGCAGTGATCGACCCACGTCGCCGCCACCAATTCCTGGTTATCCAGACGGCGCAGAACACCGTCGATACGCATGATCGGTATCTGACCAGGACAAAGGTGCAGATCGGAGGCATTATGCTTTACACTAAGGGCCACCAGTTGGTTAATATCCATATGATCTCCTGACACCATGAGTGGCATCTCTGGAAAGATTCATGGGCGACAGCGACGAGAACCATCAAGCCATGAGCACTATTGAACAAAATCTACAGCAGGTAATCGGACTTATCTCATCCACTGCACATCAATGTGGCCGCGATCCGCAAGAAATCACGCTGCTTGCGGTAAGCAAAACCAAACCTGTGACGGCGATTGAAGCGGCCATTGCCGCTGGGCAAAGAGCGTTTGGTGAAAATTATGTTCAGGAAGGGGTGGAAAAAATTGTCTATTTTCAGCAACAGCGGATCACCCCGCCACTGAGCTGGCATTTCATCGGTCCGCTGCAATCGAATAAAAGCCGTTTGGTGGCGGAGAATTTCGACTGGATGCATACCCTGGATCGCCCTCAGTTGGCCCGGCGACTCAACGACCAGCGTCCGCAAGGGTTGTCGCCACTGAATGTGCTGATTCAAATCAATATCAGTGGTGAGCACAGCAAATCAGGCTTAGCGCCGGCGCAACTTGGTGAGTTGGTATCACAGGTGGTGGAACTGCCCCGGCTGCGCTTACGCGGCCTGATGGCCATCCCCGCGCCGGAGCCGGATTATCAGCGGCAACTCGCGGTTTTCCAACAAATGGCCGCCTTGTTTACTGATTTGCAGCGCCAACTGCCGGGAATTGATACCTTATCGTTGGGAATGACCGACGATATGCCAGCAGCCGTCGTGGCCGGCAGCACTATGGTGCGCATCGGCACCGCCATTTTTGGCGCCAGGAACCTATAAGTGACAAGCACGTCGACCGCCTACACATCATAAGAGGAACAGCATGCAACAGCGTAAAATGACTTTTATCGGCGCGGGCAATATGGCCCAGGCCATCGTCGCCGGTCTGGTTTCCAACGGCTATCCGGCTGAGTTAATCACCCTGTGCGCCCCGTCGGCCACCCGCCGTGATGCCATGGCCGAAAAGTACGGGGTCCACAGCAGCGCTGATAATGCCGCTGGCGCCGCTCAGGCAGAGGTGGTGGTGCTGGCGGTAAAACCCCAGTTGATGGCCGAGGTTTGCCAGCAGTTGGCCCAGAGTGTGGATTTTTCCGGCAAACTGGTGCTTTCCATTGCGGCGGGTGTTACCGTAACCCGGTTTAATGCCTTGCTCGGCGAACCGTTGAATTTGGTACGCATTATGCCCAACACCCCGTCGTTGGTAGGCAAAGGCATGAGCGGTCTTTACGCCCCGGCGCACATCAGCCAGAGCGACCGCGATTTCACCGCCGACCTGATGGGTGCCGTGGGTGAAATCTGCTGGGTGGATCAGGAAAGCGGAATCAACGGCGTTATCGCCGCCGCGGGCAGCGCACCGGCCTATTTTTTCCTGTTGATGGAAGCTATGCAGCACGAAGCGGTAAAACAAGGTTTCGACCAAGACACGGCAAGCTTGCTGGTCAGGCAGGCCGCCAGCGGCGCCGCCGAACTGGCCCAGGCAAATGCGGACATCCCGTTTGCTCAGCTGCGGCAAAATGTGACCTCCAAAGGCGGAACCACGGCCGCTGCGCTGGACGTATTCAATCAGCATCAGTTGGGGAAAACCGTTGCGGATGCGATGCAAGCCGCGGTCACGCGCGCTGAAGAAATGGAAAAATTATTCTGATTTTTTTCGCCATAACAATACTTTTTAACCTTAATTAAGGACACGACCCCCCTATGCTGACGCTGACGTTTCTGGTCAATACGCTAATTGATTTGTATATCATGGTGCTACTGCTGCGCATCTGGATGCAATGGGCGCGCTGCGATTTCTATAATCCGTTTTCCCAATTTATCGTCAAAGTCACCCAACCGGTGATTAAACCCATGCGGCGGATGATCCCATCCATCGGACCGATGGATACCGCCTCCCTGCTCCTGGCGTTTATTCTGGCCACCGTGAAATTCCCCTTGGAAATGCTGATCCAGCTTGGCGGCATCTCAGCCGATCCCGTCTATCTGCTGGTGGGTTTGCTGACTTTGATAAAGGCCGCCGGCCGATTGATATTCTGGGTGATTATCATCCGCTCCCTGATGAGCTGGATTAGCCAGGGTCGCAGCCCAATGGATCAGGTACTCGGCCAACTCAGCGAACCGATGATGGCGCCGATACGTCGGGTCATCCCGGCCATGGGGGGGATTGATTTCTCCGCTATGGTGGTGATCCTGATCCTGTACGCCTTTAACTATCTGGGCATGGATCTGTTTCCTGCCATCTGGTTCCGCCTATGAGTTATGCCTGGCGCGACGCAGACGACGTGGTGCTACGCCTTTATATTCAGCCGAAAGCCAGTGGCGATCGGATCCTCGGCCCGCACGGCGATGAAATAAAGGTCACCATAGTCGCGCCACCGGTGGACGGCCAGGCTAACCAACATCTGCTGCGGTTTATCGCCAAGCAATTTGGTGTGGCCAAGAGCCTGGTCAATATTGAAAAAGGCGAACAGGGTCGCCATAAACAGCTGCGGGTCGCGGCACCACGGCGCATTCCGGAGGTTATCAGCCTATTGCTGGCGGAGGCCTCACCCGCGCCGGATTCTGACAACATGATTACTGCGGAAAAAAAACATGCAAAAAGTGGTACTGGCGACCGGTAATGCCGGCAAGGTGGCCGAGCTGGCGAGCCTATTGGCGGACTTCGGTCTGGCGGTGACGGCGCAGACCGATCTGGGGGTCGGCTCGGTAGAAGAGACCGGACTGACCTTTATTGAAAATGCCCTTATCAAAGCCCGTCACGCCGCCGCCGTCACCGGTTTACCGGCCATCGCCGATGACTCCGGCCTGGCGGTGGATTGCCTGGGCGGCGCGCCGGGGATCTATTCCGCCCGTTACGCCGGGATTGCCGCCAGCGACCAGCAAAACCTGGATAAATTGCTGGACGCGATGAAAGCGGTACCGGACGAACAGCGCGCGGCCAGCTTTCACTGCGTACTGGTCTATCTGCGCCATGCCGATGATCCCATTCCCTTGGTCTGTCACGGCAGCTGGCGTGGCGTGATTGCCCGAACGGCAACGGGCGCCGGCGGTTTTGGCTACGATCCGGTATTTTATCTGCCGAATTTAGCCTGCAGCGCGGCACAACTCAGCCGCGAGCAAAAACAGCGCATCTCCCATCGCGGCCAAGCGCTGACCCTGTTGCTGGATGGCTTGCGTCATGGTTAAACTGCCACCGTTAAGTCTGTATATCCATATTCCTTGGTGTGTGCAAAAGTGTCCGTATTGCGATTTTAATTCCCATGCGCTAAAGGGCGAGGTACCCCATGAGGAGTATGTCGATCATCTGCTGGCGGATCTGGATGCGGATGTGGCCTACACCGGCGGTCGGGAAATTAGCACGATCTTTATCGGCGGCGGCACCCCCAGCCTGCTTAGCGCCGCCGCGATGCAGCATTTGCTGGACGGTGTGCGTCGCCGGCTGCCGCTGAACGCGGCGGCGGAAATCACCATGGAGGCCAATCCCGGTACCGTAGAGGCCGACCGTTTTCTCGGTTATCAACAGGCCGGGGTCAATCGCATTTCCATCGGGGTGCAAAGCTTCGATGCACAAAAATTACAGCGTTTAGGGCGTATCCATGGCCCAGAAGAGGCACAGCGGGCAGCGCGCCTGGCCGCCGGTCTGGGACTGCGCAGTTTTAACCTCGATCTGATGCACGGCCTGCCGGACCAGCAACTGGATCAAGCCCTCGACGATCTGCGCCAGGCAGTGGCCCTGCGCCCGCCGCACCTTTCCTGGTATCAGTTAACCATTGAACCCAATACGCTGTTTGGCTCGCGCCCACCGGTACTGCCCGATGATGATGCGCTATGGGATATCTACCAGCAGGGCAATGTTTTGCTCGCCGCCGCCGGTTACCGGCAATATGAAACCTCAGCTTATGCCCAACCCGGTTTTGAGTGTCAGCACAATCTCAATTATTGGCGTTTTGGTGACTATCTCGGCATTGGCTGCGGCGCGCATGGCAAACTGACCCAGGTGGACGGCGGCGTGTTGCGCACCGTCAAGGTGCGCCACCCACGCGGCTATATGCAGGGAAAATATCTCGATAAACGCTACCGGGTCGAGGCGGCCGATTTACCCTTCGAGTTTTTTATGAACCGCTTTCGGCTGCTGGAGCCAACACCGCGTCATGAATACCCCGACTTTACCGGTCTGGATGAACGCGGGGTACGCAACGCGCTGGATCAGGCGCTGGCCGGCGGTTATATCACCGAAAGCCAGACCGAATGGTGCATCACGGAAAAAGGCAAACTGTTCCTTAACCCACTATTGGAACTGTTTATGGAATAAGCGCCGCGCCGGATTATTTCGGCAAGGCCTTCATCAGGTCAACACGCTGACGCTCCAGCGTGGTCACGCGCTGACAGACCTGGTGACCAAACTGCTCAAATTCCTGCTGCTGATTACTCCACTCCGCCTGAATCGCCTGCTGCAAATTACCCAGGTTGCCCATCACCGCCTGCAGCGGATTGTTGCCGCTGGCGGCGTCGAGGGTTTGTTTTACCCCCATTTCGTTCAGACTGTCCTGCACCACCCCACCCATGCTTTGCTGCACGATACGTTGGCCATCTTCCCGTACCTGGTCAATCGCCTGGTGATGGAACGCCAGTCCCTCGCTGCGATGTTCGAGAATACGGTTCATTTGCTGTTTGAGCTGCTGGTCAAGCGTGGTAAGCCGCTCGCGCACGTGACTGTCTTTCCCCAGTTGACGCACGATCACCTGATCAAGGGCGGCACGGCCTTTTTCCAAATGCGCCTGGGCACCTTGATCAATCCAGGGCAGATCCCGGCGAACTGCCGCCTGATAATCCTCCGCCTGCCGACGCTGATTGGCATCCAGATCCAGCGGCTGATCGGCGCGTGTCACACTGCCGTCGCGCCCAATGGTGAGATTACCGCTGGCGCCGACCACCCGAACCTGCTGTGCGCTAATAAAAATATCGTCCTGCGGTTTAACCCGGCATTGGTAATCAGCCTGTGCCTGCCAGGCCGTGAACATCAAAATAGCCAGAACTGCTTTGCGTAGCATAGACTCTCCAAAAGAAACAGGGTCTGTTGGTTATCAGACCGTTTTTTCAAACATTAAATCCCAAACGCCATGCCCTAATCGTTGGCCACGCTGTTCAAACTTGGTCAAGGGCCTAAATTCAGGGCGGGGAACGTAATCTCCCTGAGCGGATAAATTGCGGTATCCGTCCGCCTCGCGCATCACCGCCAGCATATGCTCGGCGTAAGGCTGCCAGTCGGTGGCCATATGAAAGATCCCGCCGAGCTGCAGCTTTTGCCGCAACAGTTCAACAAACGGCCCCTGCACGATACGACGTTTATTATGGCGGGCTTTATGCCACGGATCGGGGAAAAACAACTGCACCAGCGCCAGGCTGTTATCGGGGATCATATTGACCAGGGCTTCCACCGCGTCGTGGCACATCACCCGCAGATTATCGATACCGGCCTCACGGGCACTCAGCAAACAGGCGCCGACACCCGGCAAATGCACCTCAATACCCAGGAAATTATGCTGGGGATGGGCGGCCGCCATTTGCACCAGCGAGGCGCCCATGCCAAACCCGATTTCCAAGGTGAGCGGCGCGTCACGCCCAAACAGTGCGCTAAAATCCGCCGAGCCGGCCTGGTACTCCACACCCATCAACGGCCACAACGTATCCAGCGCCTGCTGCTGGCCCTTGGTTAACCGGCCCTGGCGACGGACAAAGCTGCGAATGCGCCGTAACGGACGCCCCTGTTCATCAAATTCGTGCGAAATCACTTCATTGGTCATAGTCGTTTCGTTTTGTGCAAATTGAAAGGCAATCGCGCATTATGCAAAGATAGCGTTGATTAGCAAGTAGGCGAACACTGAAAGTTCCTGTTTACAGTATGGCAACTCTATGCTGGAATCGCTGCCTTAAGAATTAACTTAATCGCCTGTCGGAGAGTAATACCCCCCTGATGATACAAACTCAACCGTTCGCGCACCACGTGTTGGATTGGTACCAGCGCTTCGGCCGCAAAACACTGCCTTGGCAACAGGACAAAACACCGTATCAAGTCTGGCTATCGGAAATCATGTTACAGCAGACCCAGGTGGCCACGGTTATCCCCTATTTCCAGCGTTTTATCGCCACCTTCCCGACGGTGACGGCCCTGGCGGCCGCGCCCCTGGATGAAGTGCTGCATCTGTGGACCGGATTGGGTTACTACGCGCGCGGGCGCAACCTGCATAAAGCGGCGCAGCTGATTGCCGAGCGGCACGGTGGCGAGTTTCCCACCACGTTTGAGGAGATCACCGCCCTACCGGGGATTGGACGCTCTACCGCCGGGGCGATTTTATCATTGGCGCTTGGTCAGCATTATCCTATCCTTGATGGCAACGTGAAGCGTGTCTTGGCGCGTTATTATGCCGTTGCCGGCTGGCCGGGTAAAAAAGAGGTGGAGCAACGCCTTTGGCGCTACAGTGAGCAGGAAACCCCGGCCGATGGGGTGGGCCAGTTTAACCAGGCCATGATGGATCTGGGGGCGCTGGTCTGCACCCGGTCGCGGCCAAAATGTGAATTATGCCCGTTACGCGGTGAGTGCACCGCTTACGCCACCCACAGCTGGGCGCTTTATCCCGGTAAAAAGCCGCGCCAGGTGCTACCCGAAAAAACCGCCTGGTTCTTAATTTTACAAGCGGACCGGCAAATCTGGCTGGAACAACGCCCGGGTGTGGGTCTGTGGGGGGGATTATTTTGCTTTCCCCAGTTTAGCCAACGACAGGAGGTGGAACACTGGCTGCGCGCCAGGGGGCTGGATATCGGGCAAAGCGAGCAGTTAACCGCGTTTCGTCACACCTTCAGCCATTTCCACCTCGATATTGTACCGCTGCGCCTGGATCTGGCTAGCGCCCATCGCTGCATGGATGAAGCTGCCGGACTCTGGTATAACTTAGCGCAACCGCCGTCGGTGGGACTTGCCGCGCCGGTGGAACGTTTATTACAGCAAGTGGGGAAAATGCCAATGGGCAACCCCCGGCAACGGGCGGCAGGCAGCCCGGCCAACCAAGAGGATTTATCATGAGCAGAACGATTTTTTGCACCTTTCTCAACCGAGAGGCCGAAGGTCAGGAGTTTCAGTTTTACCCGGGTGAACTGGGTAAACGCATTTTCGACACGATTTCCAAGGACGCCTGGGCACAATGGCAGACCAAACAGACCATGCTTATTAATGAAAAAAAACTCAGCATGATGAATCTCGCCGATCGGAAAATTCTTGAACAGGAGATGATTAAATTTTTGTTTGAAGGCCATGACGTGCATGTCGATGGCTATACACCTCCGACCAAATGATCCTTTTTCCAGGGTCCCCCCGGACCCTTTGCAAACACCTCGTTCTGACGCGGCCGTAAGATGAAGAAAATTTTAGCGTTACTTGTGATCACCCCTTTGCTGTTTTCATGTTCAAGCCACAAAAACGACAACAATGAGGCTTATGTAAAAGACACCAACGGGTTCGATATTCTGATGGGGCAATTTGCCAACAATGTCGAGAATATCTGGGGACTGAACGAAGTTCTGATCGCCGGGCCGAAGGACTATGTCAAGTATACCGATCAATATAACACCCGCAGTCATATCAACTTTGACGCCGGTACCATCACCATTGAAACCATTGCACCGGACAATCCGTCGGCACACCTACGTCAGGCGATTATCAGCACGCTGTTAATGGGTGACAATCCCGGCTCCATCGATCTGTATTCTGATGCCAATGATATCAAGATCAGTAAGCAACCGTTCCTGTATGGGCAGGTGGTCGATAACAATGGCGCCCCGATACGCTGGGAGGGGCGCGCCGCGCATTTTGCCGATTACCTGCTGCAAAACCGCCTGCAAAGCCGCACGTCCGGCATGCATCAAATTTGGTCAATCACTATCCAGTTAGTGGCTAACCATATGAATAAGCGCGCCCATAAATATTTGCCGATGGTGCGCCGTTCCTCACAAAAATACGGTGTGGATGAGTCGTTGATCCTGGCCATTATGGAAACCGAATCCAGTTTCAACCCCTATGCGGTCAGCAATGCAGACGCATTGGGCCTGATGCAGGTGGTCCAGCACAGCGCCGGGCGTGATGTGTTTAAAATGAAGGGCAAATGGGGACAACCAAGTCGGAGCTATCTGTTTGATCCGGAAAATAATATTGATGCCGGCACCGCCTACCTGTCGCTGCTGCAATCCAGTTACCTGGCGGGTATAGTCAACCCCACCTCTCGACGTTACGCCGTGATAACCGCCTATAACGGTGGCGCCGGCAGCGTACTGCGCGTCTTTTCCAGTGATAAAAACCGCGCCTTCTCGGTGATTAACAATATGGATCCGGACGAGGTGTATCAAGCCTTAGAGACCAAACACCCCTCGGCCGAGTCGCGGCGCTATTTGTATAAGGTCACCGGCCTGCAAAAACACTACCGCTAACCCCCGGCGGCAGTGAGTCAACCTTCAGGGGCCACGTATTTGGCCCCTGAGTCATATTCTTACGCATTGAATAGGGCGATGATGGGCAAGACACGACGTTAGGTCACACCACCCTCAGACAGGGTCAATCACGTGGCCGTAGAGGCGCCTGACGCCATTTTGCTCTTGCACCGCATACACCCCCTGCAACTCCGGTGAAAAGCCTGGCAGCAGGTTCAGCCCCTCTTCCAGCGCCATAAAATAACGTAACGCCGCCCCACCCCACACTTCGCCCGGCACCACGCATAACACGCCAGGGGGATAAGGCAACGCCCCCTCGGCGGCAATCCGGCCTTCGGCCTCGCTCAGCGGCACTAACGCCACGTCACCGCGCACAAACGCCATATTCGCCTCTTGGGGATTCATCGCCATGTGCGGCAGCGCATCGCGGCGGAACATATCATGCTGCAACTGCTTCACATCATAACTCACATATAAATCATGCACTTCCTGACACAGGCGCCGCAGAGTATAACCCTGATAACGGGCGGTAAATTTCTCACAAATACTGGGCAGCACCTGCTCAAGCGGTGCGTCCTGCTCGATAAGCTGCTCAAAGCGCACCAGCGCCGCCACCAGTCGCCGCATTTTGGCGGCATCTTCCGCCGGCGTCAGCAGAAACAGAATCGAGTTCAGATCGCATTTTTCCGGCACGATATTATTTTCACGCAGGTAAGTCGCCAGAATGGTGGCAGGGATACCAAACGCCGAATAGTGGCCGCTGACCCGATCAATACCTGGGGTGGTCAGCAACAGCTTACACGGGTCGACAAAATACTGATCCTTGGTATAGCCGTCAAAAGCATGCCAGGCTTCGCCAGGGACAAAATTAAAGAACCTGACGTCATGGGCCATCGTGGCGGTATCATGATCCTGCCACAGTGTGCCGTTCACCCGCTCGGGTATAAATGGTTTGATCAGACGGCATTCGTCGAGCAGTTGTTTACGGGTTTCAATGCCAAGGGTCACACAATCAAGCCACAATCGCCGACCGCTGGCCCCTTCATGCATCTTGGCATTGATCTCAAGGGCGGCGAACAGTGGATAAAATGGGCTGGTGGAGGCATGCAGCATAAACGCATTATTAAATCGCTTATGGTTGCAAAAACGTTTCTGCCCTTTGATATGGGTGTCTTTTTTGTGTATTTGCGAGGTTTGGGAAAAACCCGCCTGCTGTTTATGCACCGATTGCGTGACAAAAATGCCCGGGTCATGCTCATTAAGATCAAGCAGCAGCGGAGAACACTGTTCCATCATCGGAATAAATTGTTCATAGCCCACCCAGGCGGAATCAAACAAAATGTAGTCGCACAGGTGACCAATTTTATCCACCACCTGACGGGCATTATAAATGGTCCCGTCATACGTGCCGAGCTGGATCACCGCCAGGCGAAACGGCCGCGCCTGTTTGGCCCGCAAAGGGGCAACCCGGGCGATTTCGCGGCGCAGGTAAGCCTCCTCGAAACAATGGGCATCAATACCGCCAATCAAGCCGAATGGGTTGCGGGCCGTTTCCAGATAAACCGGTGTGGCACCCGACTGGATCAGGGCACCATGATGGACTGATTTATGATTATTACGATCGAACAACACCAGATCGCCGCGGGTTAATAGCGCATTGGTGACGACTTTATTGGCCGATGAGGTGCCATTAAGGACAAAGTAGGTTTTATCGGCGTTAAACACTTTAGCCGCAAACTTCTGTGCTTCTTTGGCCGACCCTTCATGTATCAGGAGATCGCCTAATTTCACGTCGGCATTGCACATATCGGCCCGAAACATATTCTCGCCGAAAAATTCATAAAACTGCCGCCCAGCCGGATGCTTACGAAAAAATTGCCCCCCCTGGTGACCGGGACAGGCAAACGTGCTATTGCCCATGGCGACATATTTGGTCAAGGTATCAAAAAACGGCGGCAGCATGCTTTGTTGATAATCGCCGGCGGCGGTCTCCAACAGGTGTTCTTGATTAGCATCATCGAGTTGCAGCAGATGGGTATTGGGCGGCAGTATCACCTCGTTGGCCTGGGCCGAGCACTCAATTGCCACAAATGCCGGGATGGTCAGCCCGGTATTGCGCAAAATGCTCAACAACCCCGCCCGCGCTTCGTCCACGGTGACCACCAGGGCGGCGACATCGGTAAAATCCGTATTGTCCATCAAGACGATTTCACGCACGGTGGATAAACGATCGGCAACTGCCGCACTGGCAGCGATTTTAAATAATTTCATGGCACCAATCCCGAAGGTTAAGGATGAGTGGATGTGCCTACCCGGCACGTCAAGGGCAAGAAAACGTCTCCGCCCGCATAAGGTGTGATTAGCATTCCCAACAGGGATAAAGGCAAATAATCGGGAAAACTCATCGCTGCGGCGTTCCACAAACATAGGTAAATAACGCAGAGTGCCTATTTTTACCACGGTCTGACAGGAAGCCGGGAGGTACCCTCACCGCATGGGGTGTTTGGGTGACATGATGGGATGAAGAACGTATTGCCGCAAGTGTGCCGTCATCAGATAAAGATGACTAATGGGATGACGCAGCAGCATGGAATCTATCATACCGACGCTCTCAATGGCCTTGCAGCAGAAGTAGGTGAATTTTGCGCAATAATTGCATTTTTTCCCACCAGGTTCAAGAAAAAAACCACTGGCCGTTAAAACAATAGTTCTTATTAAATCAATAAAAATCAGTAGTTAACAATATTTTTGTTATATTTTGACATAACTTAACGTCAGGCAACGAGTGTACTGAGGATCCCATTGTCGCCCAAGCGGGTAACTTGAGAACTGAGTGAAAACGCAGCAACTAAACCGGTAAAACAATAAAGCCGTTGACGCCATGCGGCCAATACGGTTTAATGCGCCCCGTTGCCCGGATAGCTCAGTCGGTAGAGCAGGGGATTGAAAATCCCCGTGTCCTTGGTTCGATTCCGAGTCCGGGCACCACTTTTGAAAAAACAAATTTAAAGAAACCAGCCTATCGGCTGGTTTTTTGCTTTTAAGGTAATGCGTATTCCTGAACCCTATCCAGTTCTTCTATAAATTTTACCCCCTCAGCGGTCCGTACCCAGCGCGGTGCTCGCAGTTCCTCGGCGAAATACACCACCAAATCGAACAGCAACCCGGAAAGAATCGGCTCCATCTCTGGCGATAATGTCTGTTGCGACAACAACTGCGCTAGCGCCTGGCTGTACCCGCAGAGCAGATCGGCATCGGGCTCAAAGCAAGGTGAAGTCATGGGCCGGTCATCCACGGTCAGGCTGTCAATCAGATGAGGCGGGATGGGGTCGTCCAAGGTGGGGAGCAGTTGTGCCAAGCAATCGGTAAGCCGTCGGCAGAGTGCTTGGCGCTGCGCCGGATCGTCGTTTTGTAGCAACGCGTCGGCCAGGTTTTCACAATGGCCTGCCAGAACGGTGAAATCGGTGGTTGAATCGAACGGGATGGAGAGTAACGCGTGAGTTTGAGTGGGGATCGTAGCCATAGTCATAAGGCAGCCTCCAGTATGTATTTTCTTAACTACCACACCTGAAATGCCAATTTCGTGGGTGGTAGACTGAGCGGGTTTGGCATTACCGGCCATACTGGACACCGGCGCACCTTGCGGTGCCCCCGCCCAGCCCACCATAGAATGGTAAAGCGATAAATTATCGCTTTCAGAGCCGGACGCATGACATAAAAAAAGACGCAGACGCGCCCTATGTCCCAAGTATGGTTAGCCAGGATGCCAATCCCGACGCCTGATTTTGCAGGCGCAGCTAAACGATACCGTTAACAACCGCGCGCTGCAAGAGGTTTTACCACGGTAAACATGGCGTAACGCTAATCTGGAATGCGGCTTGCAAAATCATGCGGGCGCGCATGTGATCATGACGTATTCGTTCGGCAGCGAAGGATGCAATGTGTCGGTTTCCTGGCGTTATGCGTGGTGCAGTTTCACACATAACATAATTGAGAAAATCGGGGAATGCGGGAGTCCAGTCTTTTAACGGCTGGACCAATCGCCAATCTTCCAGAAATGGAACGGCAACCTTATCAGTGATAACGGAGACGTGCTGCATGCCTGGTGTATGGCCGGGCTTGGCATATCTCTGCGAGAAACATGGGACATTCATGATGAATTGAGGGCAGGGAAACTTTGCAGAGTTCTGCCTGATTGGGAAGCAAACACGTCCCAGATCAGTGTTGTCCGGGCGCGGCGCGACCCCATACCTCGCAGGCTTAGTGCATTTATCGATTTCATTGCAGAAAGATGGAAACGGGTCCCATGGGATAATGATGAATGAGCTGGAGTGTGGTCTGGCCGGTTGTCAACGGCGATTTAAAACGAATACAGTGGGGGTGCGGACGATAACTTGGACTACTTGGGAGGTAGTCCATGTATTCATACGAAGACCGCATTCGAGCGCAACAACCTGATACTGAGAACCCGAATCAAACGGTTGGCTCGCAGAACCATCTGCTTATCTCGCTTTGTTGAATTTCATGAAAAAGTCATTGGCGCTTTTATCGAAAAATATATGTTCTAATAATTGGAGGCATCACCCAAGAATGATACTCGCAGTGCCAGAATAAATTAGTTCTACTATCTCTTTTCAGAGATACATTTATATCAGCGATATTGCTGTTCTCAGAAAACCGACAAATGTTATTACATGATCATTAAAAAAAACATATCTCCCAGTGATTTTTACCTGCATATAATCTAGAGGATAAAGAAGATGATAATGCTAATGTAACTGTCTGTTGTACGACATCTATGGATGTTATATTAGCAAAATGAAAGTCGACTCCTCCTGTGGTTTCTGGCCAGAGTGATTTAAAAAGACTTTCTTTAGCAGAAAAAAGTAATAGCAGAGCCTTGGTAAAATCTAATGTTGATGCTCTTAAAATAATTAATTTATTCGGAGAGGAAAACATTTCCACTACACTTAGTAATAATTTTGAGTCATACTTTTCAATATCAACACCTGGCATTAATGCCAAGGTTTCATTTGCCAGTACCACTATCACATAGCTATCTGTATGGGATATGCTGCCATACCAGCCTAAGGGCCATAGGGGTACTCCTTTTTGAGAACCAACATATGTTGATCTGGCCCCGGCTATTTTCAACAACCTTGAACAGCAATAACGACCAGCAAGAAATTCAGCTTTACGCTTCACCACTGACTGACGTAATTGTTCGGGAAAAGGTTGCACTAATTGAGGGAAAAGATCATCAGTATATACGCTATTATCGTATTCAATCAGTCCGTATAAAACCTAAGGGCAATGTTTCAGATAGCCAAATTCGCCTTTTTTTATGAATGGAGACAAAGAAAAGTCATCAACTGGACATAAATTCATCAGATACACCACAAATGAACTACCCCGCCGCAAGCTGCGGGGTATCAAAACCAATAGCCAACTACAAGGTAGTTCGTCGCCCCAAGGGGCGGGGAACACGACCCTCAGGGATTTAACTAAGTCTTCTTAGCTTCACGCATAACATCATCAGGTACGATTTTCACCTGAAAATTAAGCGAGTTAGCGATATAACATTTTTCATGTGCCAGATGATGCAAGCCTATCGCCAACTCCATATCTGACTCAGCAGAAATAACCACTTTCGGCATTAACATCACGTCAGTAAAACTACCGATTAGCTCATTGATAACGCCACGAGGCGCATCTTCATAACGCACTACCGTTATCCCGGCGTCGGCACACAGATGCAGGTACCAGAGCTGATGGCAGGCGCTCAGGGATGCCAGCAGCATCTCTTCCGGGTTCCAGCGGGCGGGATCGCCCAGAAACTGCGGATCCGCCGAGCCCTTCATTACTTTGCCAGTGTTCCCCGTGACGTCGTACTCACGACCGTAGGCTTTATAACTCGTCGTTCCTTCTCCCCGGTTACCGGTCCAGGTCAGCGCAACCTGGTAAGAGTGAAGATGTTTTGACATATTCTTGCCCTCAATAGCATTGATTAATCAGAGAATGAGAAACATTGGGTCAGATTCACGGCCGGATTCCCCGGACGGACTAACAATACCCCCTGCGCCGGCAACATCACCGCTGCCGCCACGGTGCGTTCACGCCGAATGTCGCCGCTGTCGGCCACGCACAGAGGGGCCGCGCTGAAAGGCGTGAAGCAGGCCTCACCGGTATGCGGTCCGGACGCCAGAAACTCACGGGCCTTAGCCAGCCGCTGAAGCGACGAGTTCTTCGCAAAAATATTGATCGCATCATCGGCTAAAAAGTCCTGGTGCAGAAAGTGGTTGGTATGCGACGTCGTACCACCGCCTTGCCGGACATTACCCTGCGAAACGATACGCCACTGGTTGTTCAGACTTTCAACGCAGAAAGTCTGTTGCCGGTCACAAAGCGTAAACGCGCGCGAACTGGAAAGCGGCAACCGGGTCAGGACCTCCAGCGCCTTTTCTGCGCTGGCGCAGGTGTCCAGTATATGTCGGATCGCCAGATAAGGCGGAATACCCGGTTCCCACTTTCCGCCCAGCACCATATTCAAGCCGACTGCCAGCCCTGCCTGATTAATGCCGAGATACCCCAACAGTCCGCCAAAGCTCAGTACCCGCACGGGAATACGGGTTCCCTGACAGGCCAGGACATGGATGAAATCATCCAGATTACCGTTCAGATCCACGGTTTGCGTCAGCCACGGCTCGCTTTCCAGAGAAGAAAGCGTGGTGCAGTCCCCACCCGTGGTAATCCGGTTATAGCCGAGAATCTCACGCCGCAGCTGCAACAGCCACGCCAATGCCACTGGCATCCGCGCGCCAACGGCCAGTCCGCCAATCTCCTGCGCGATTTCCGGTAGCCAATGGGTAATAATCCGGCGATAGCGGCCGATTTTTTCCTCCAATGCCTCCAGTGAGAGCGAAACATCACTCAGCAGATTGAGCCGGCACAGATAGTCGTCGGCAAATTGCCACAGTGCCTGCCGGCACTGCTCGCCATGCTGAATCCCTCTGCTGTGGGCGTCGCCCGATAGCCTAACAACCGGAATCATGGCGCTCATTGCGCCTCCGGGCGCGGACCGGCTTTCGCCCGGCGCTGCAAGGCATCGCACACCCACGGCCATTCGTCAGCGAGAACGCTGTAGAAAATAGCGTCACGGCGCCGGCCGTCCGGCATAAAGTTGAAACTGCGCAGCACCCCCTCCTCTTTAGCCCCGATATTGCGCAATCCGGCCCGGGCCTGAAGATTAAGCACATCCGTTTTGAATTCCACCCGCAATGCGCAAAGCGCCTCAAACGCATGACGCATCAGCAAGTATTTGGCCCAGCGATTAATGCCTTTGCCGCGAAAAGCCTCGCCGAGCCAGGACCAGCCTATTTCCAGCCGGGCTTCTTTTTCCACCATGTTGCCAAAGCTCATGCTGCCGGCAATCTGTCCGCTGACTTTGTCTACCACGATAAACACGGCGCGCACGCCTGTAGCCTGATCGCCGAGCATCGCATTGAAGAAGGTCTCAAACTCTTCATCATTGCTGACGCGAAAAACGAAATAGCGCCAGATATGACTGTCGCGCGCCAGGGTGCGAATGCTCTCCCGATCGTCTTCACTGACGGGACGCAGAATGACGTGCTCATTTTCCAGCGTTGCCGACGCCGTCATTTGCCAGTTCATATTTACGCTCCCTGCAGGTGGTTTGCCGCCGGTGTATCAACGAGCGGCGTCAGAATACGGATAACATCGTCCAGAGTGTTCATATGCGCCAGATCATCCTCTGTCAGTCCGGTAAGGCTGATCCCCGCCGCCTGACACAGTGACGTGATGAATAAGATTTTATTCAGCGACGTCAGGCCGTACGCATCGCGCATGTTGGCGCCGACGTCCAGTTGCCCGATCTCTGCGGGAGACGCCAGCACGGCGGCGAGCTTTTGTCGAGCAACGGTTTCCAGATTAACGGACATAGTGACTCTCCTTAACGGTAGCATTCAGTTCATGTTGATAACGTTCGAATATCGCCTTGCGGATGGGTTTGTACTGAGAGGTCAGCTGGCCGTTATCAATGCTAAACGGCTGTCCGGCAATCACGAGGCGGCTGATAAACTCATCTTTTTCCGTCGCGGCATTAACGCTTTCCAGCGCGGCATGAATCGCCGGAATATCGGCGGGAACGGACGCCGGTGAAACGACGGCGACCAGATCCGTTTGTTGCGGGCTGAAGATGACGCATTCCGCAATAACGCCCGCATTACGTAGACGGGCTTCAATCGGCTGTACGTCGATTTTTTTGCCGTTATCAAGGACAATGACGTTGTCCGAACGGCCTTTGATATATAAAAAGCCGTCTTCGTCGATAAATCCCAGATCGCCGGTACGTACCCCGCCGTGCGGCGTAAAGATTTTCTCCGATGCCCCTTCCTGAGCGTAGAGATAGCGGGTATTGACCGGATAATCGCTGTAGACGACGACGTTGCCGTTTTCATCGATCACCACCTTCTTCCCGTCGATCACCTGCCCGACGCTGCCCGGACGGAAGGCGCCGGGGTGGTTTTTCGTGACGATGCACGTTTCATTCATGCCGTACCCTTCATAAAGTGGCAGATCCATGCGCGGGTAGAAATCGAGCGTTGCAGCATCGGCGGGCGCAGACCCCGTCCATAAATAGCGGATACGTCCGCCGAACAGCGCACGGGCATGAGCTTTCATCGCCGCGTCATCGCCGCCCTGCTGGATAATGTGCTGGCGCGCGGTTTCAAAGAACGCGGGCACCCCCATCACCACGGTCGGCTGCAGCTGCGCCATAAAGACAAATGCCGACTGGTAATTACTTATAACAACGTCATGGCCGTATTTCAGCGCCGAATAGATCCAATAGCGCTGCTGTAACAGTGATAACGGCAAAAAGACGAAGAGGCTGTCTCCCTGAGCATGCACGAACAGACGCTGAACACCGCGTAGCGAGGCGTCGATGCTGCCGACCGTGGCCGCCAGCCCCTTCGGCACGCCCGTGGAGCCGGAGGTAAATTTGATGGTGGTCGTCTCGCCCGCCGCATAGTCAACAGCGGGCAGGTCTTCAGGATAAACATCGGTAAACGCGTTGATCGATTTAATGTCGCGGATTGCCGGGTGCGCGGCATCGGCTTTTTTATCGGTAAACAAACACTTAAGCCGGTAATCCTGCACCAGTGCCGGCGTCGCGGTAAACTTGCCGGGATCAAACCCGGCGGTGCGCACCTTCAGGCGCAGCGCGGCAAGGTCAAGCAATACCCATTCGAGTCGGTTATCCGCCAGGATACCGATGGTATCCCCGGCACTAATGCCTTGCGCCAGCAAACCGTTGGCGACCTGCCCCGCCATGCGGTACAGCTCACGCAATGAGATCGTTTTTTGTTCGCTCAGGGTTGCGATGTACAGATTGCCGCCCGGCGCCGGCGGCCGGTTAACAATCTCATTAATGATGGAGATCGTCATAGTTTTCCTCCGCGATCCGCAATTTGGCCCGCCATCGCCTGCACGGTGTTAAATTGATAAACGGATTCCAGCGGCATCGCCACGCCGAACGCCTTACGCACAGATGTCAGAATCCGCAGGGCTTTGAGGGAGTTGCCGCCCAGACTGAAAAAGTCCTGCTCCACCCCGACGTTGTCGCAGGCCAGAATGTCCTGCCACAGCGCCTGCAGCGTGCGTTCGATATCGCCACTAGCCTGCCGGGATCCGGCGCCTTCCAGCGCGTCGGCGATCAAGGGACGCTGGACCAGGGCCTTGCGATCGACTTTATGATTGCGGTTCAGAGGCAGGGCTTCGTGCCACACCAGGTGTGCAGGGATCATGTAGTCCGGCAACAAATGCGCAACGCGTTGACGCAGTTCGGCCAGCGTAGGCCGGACGCCATCGGCCACTAGGTGCGCGGCCAGCACGTCGCCCCGCGCGTCTTTGGTGGCGACCACCGCGGCCTGGGCAATCTCAGGTAAGGTTGTAAGCACGTTCTCAACTTCTCCGGCCTCAATACGGTATCCGTTGATTTTTATCTGCAAATCCACCCGACCAAGAATGTCGATGTCCCCGTTGGGTAAATAGCGCCCCAGATCGCCGGTGCGGAAACAACGTTGCCCGCCGGGCGCATCAACAGGGTATCGCTCACGGGTTCTGGCCTCGTCATTCCAGTAGCCGCGGGTAATCCCGGCCCCGGCGGCATAGATTTCACCGGCCACCCAGTCGGGGCATTCGCCGCCCTGCGCGTTGCGCACCGAGCATTGGTTGTTGGCATTGGGGCGGCCATAGGGAATATTTTCCCCATTGCAATCCTCAGGCGAAATCGGATGGCAAATGTTCCAGATGGTCGTTTCCGTCGGCCCGCCCAGTGACCAGTACGCGATATCGGGACGGCGTGCCATCATGGCCGCCGGCAGATCCGGCGGAATACGATCGCCGCTCATCATAATGAGGCGCAGGCTGTCCGCCAGCTCAGGCTGATAGTCAAACATCATCCGCACGATAGCCGGTACTGAGTTCCAGATACTGACGCGGTGCATCCGGCAAAGTGCCACCCAATGTTCCACATCGGCGGCACGATCCGCATCCGGCATCACTAGCGCCGCACCGGCTGCCAGTGCGCCGAAAATATCCCAGACGGACAGATCGAAGTTGAAAGCGCTGATGGCGAAGAAGCGATCTTCCTGACGGACGCTGAAACGCCGCTGACAGTCGGCGACCAGGTTCACCACGTTGCGGTGTGTTACCATCACGCCTTTGGGATCGCCGGTCGTTCCGGAGGTATACAGCACGTAGACGAGATCGTCCTGCGTCGCGGCAGCATCACGTGCGGGCAAGACGAAGGTTTTCTCCGCGGGGGTGCGCAAATCGAAACAGGGCAGCAATGCGGCAGCGTCAACGTTGGTCAGCACAACCCGAACACCGCCATCCTGCAACATATAGCGCCGACGGGCTTCGGGCAGACCGGCGTCAATGGGCAGATAACAGGCACCGGCCAGAACGATGGCCAGAATACCAATAATCTGCTCCGGCCCGCGGACCGCGATGAGACCGACCAGTTCGTTGCGCTTTACCCCCTGATCGTGCAGCCATTGCGCGGCCTCCGCAGCGCGGTTCAACAGCTCGCCGTAACTGATTTGTCGCTCCGCCGTACACATCGCCGCTGCTGCCGGATTCCGGCGGGCCTGAACCACGAAGGCGTCGCCGAGCAATTCAGACGGGATTTCCGTTTCGGTTGCATTGACCTGATCCCGCCGTTGGCGCTGTGCGACAGGAAGCAGATCGAACCTTGCCCGTTCCCAGCTTTTCGGCTGACAAAGCGTAAGCAGCATACGCTGAAAGCCTTCCGCCATCGCCGCCAGAAAGCCTTCAGGAAACGCCGATTCCACACCGTCCAACCGAATCACCAGTTGCCCCTGCTGCTCAAACAGGAAGGCGTCCAGCAATACCTGCGGCGTCTGGCTCAGCGTGTAAACCTCACGACCGAGCAGCGTCAGCGCATCGCCGTTCACCCCTTCCAGCGCGCCCAGCGTGCAATTAAACGTGTACGGCATCAGCGCGTCTGCCAGCCCGCGCGTTTTCGCCAGTTCCCGCATTACGTCGATGCCGGAAAAATAGCGGTGATCGATATCCTGATGCAGTTGCGCCTGCAGGTGCTGAACGCGCTGGATAAACGGTTGCCGGTGATCAAGATGAATCTCGGTCAGCATCGGAATGGAAAACGGCCCGATCGTGCTGAAGGCCCGCGGATGAACCGGGCGACGTTCAGAGATCGTCACGTTGAGCGTAAAATCCTCCCCGGCCCCCCAGACGTACAGCGTTTCCGCCCAGGCGGCCATCAGCACGACGGCGGGCGTCAGTCGCTGCGCTTTGGTCTGCTGCTGCAACTGTTGCCAGCGGGCTGCATCCAGGGTGACGAGATGCTGCCGGAAGCGGGGCATCCCTGTGGCAGGGCGGGGATTTTGCGCCAGCGCAGGCGCTTTCGGCAACGACTCCAGACGCCGCAGCCAGTAATCCCGCGAACGGTCGCTGACGGCGTGCTGTTTATCTTGCTCGCGGGCGGCGATGTGCTGGCGGAACGCCAGATATTCGGTCTGCGGCTGTGGCGTTTGATAATGCTGGTGCCAAAGCCGGAACAGTAAAAACATGCTGATGCCGTCCACAACCATGCCGTCATGATTGACGTACAGCACCATGCTTTCCGGCGAAAGGATCACGACTTCCGCCTGCAACAGTGAAGCCTGCGGAGGCAGTACCTGATGGGACTTCTCCTCACGCAGCCGGGCGCGCAACTGACGTTGTTCCCCGTCGCTGAGCCCCTGCCAATCGCGGCGGGCGATGCGGGGCAGTTCGCTGCTTTCATACTGCGCGTCATCGCCGGTCATCCGCAAACGAAGCGCCGAATGCTCCTGCGCCACGCGCTGCAATGCCTGATCCAGTCGTTCGATGTCCCAGACGCCTTCGATCTCATGGTAGACCTGGTTGGCCACGCCCCCGCCTACCGTGACCAAATCGCGGCCACGGTAATACGCCTGTTGCAGCGGAGTCAGCGGAAACGTATCCAGGCTCTCTTCCAGCCAGGCGAGCAGTTGCGCCTTATTCGTACGGATATCCGCCACCAGCTGCGGCGGAATCGCGTTCGTCAGTCCTTCCAGTTTCAGGTTATCACCCTGCCTGCTGATCCTGAGCCCAGCACCGGTTATTTGTTCAAGTAACGCGCTGACGCTCATGCTGTAGCCCCCTGCCGTTGGCGTGCAATATGACCGGCGATTTCCCCCAGCGGCTGATTCAGCAGTGTTTCCAGCGGAACGTCGACCTGACATTCATGAAGTAACTGATATTGCAGCGTCACGGCCATCAGTGAGGTTGCTCCCAGTTGCGACAGAACGTGCGCCGGATGCAAGCGGGTTTCAGGTAACAGAACGCCCAGCTTTTCCTCCAGCCACTGCCAATGGGCACCACCGTTTTGTTCCTGAACAGCCGGTTCCTGTGGAGCTCGTTCTTGTGGATCTCGTTCTTGTGGATCTCGTTCTTGTGGATCATAGAAGAAACGCGTTTCCTGCAACGTAATGCGGTTACCCGGCGTCACCAGCTGTGCCTGCCGCGGCCATGACTGCGCCGTCTCATTGCCGAGCGCCGCCGCCAGGCGGGCGGAGAAACGCGGCATCAGCGGCTGGGCAACGGCGGAGAGCAGATTCGCAGCCGCCAGCTCCAGCGCCACGGCGGTACGGTATTCATCGCGCCATTGTGCGATACCCGCCAGTTGCTGTTGGCTGCGGGAAAAAGCGCGCGTTTCCGTGACCAGCGTTTTCAGGTGACGGGCGGCGTTGCGCAACGAAAACCCGTCGGGGTTCAGCGCATCGGTGATCGCCTGTAACAACCCGTTTAACCGTGCCCAGAAGGCGACCTGCTCTTTGGTCCAGATACCGGCATCCGGCGCATTCCCCTGATAGATCGTACCGACCCGTTCGCCCAGATCGTGCAGCCAGACCTGCCATTCGCCGAGCAGGATGTCGCGCACTTCCTTTTCCCAATCCGACAGGCGGAAGTTGGTTCTCTCCTGCTCAGGGCGCGTCAGGCACAGGTAAAAGCGCACTGCATCCACGCTCTCCGGTGTCAAGATCTCTTTCCCCCACACGGCATGGCGGCGGCTGGTCGAAAACTTTTTACCATCGAGCAGATAAAATTCGTTGTAGTGGTAATCGATGTCCGGCTGCCATTCCGGATAAGCCAGGTGATACAGCGCCGGATAAAGGATGCTGTGATAGAAACTGTTGTCGTAACCAAAGAAATGCACGATTTTCCAGTCTTTACCGGGTTCATCCGCCGACCAGGGACGATTGATTTTTTTACCCAGTTGCTCGATGTCGTACAGGAAGCCATAGCTCATTTCCGGCCATACCCAGATAACTTGCCCCTCGCCTTCGGCTTCAGCCGGTGCGATCCCCCATTCGGAAGGATGAGACACCGGCACGGTGAATTCAGGACGGGAAAAAACCCGGTGAGCCAGTTCGCGCAGTCGGGCAGGAACCCTGCCGACCTTGTGATGCTCCGCGATCTGTTGTTCAAAGCGGTGTAACGGCAGGAGATAACGGGCTACCTGAGTGCGTTCAGGCGGCAGCTGGGAGCTTTTGGATAACGACTGTGCCATATCCGTGACCACGTTGGGTTCCCCGCACTCTTCGCAAATGTTGCCGTTGGTACCGCCGCCGCAGCCTGGGCACTGGCCGAAAACGTCAACCTCATAAAGATATTTACCACTCTGCGCGTCACGCAGGGCGGCGCTTTCGGCAAAAACCACCTTATCTTCGCCCAGCGTACGGCTGAAAAAGCGCTGTGCGCCCTGAATATAACCGGGCGCATCATTGGTCACAGTGTATTGATCCGGCTCGATATCCATCATCTTCAGCGTCTGCAAAATCTCGCGGGAGAAATGCTGCGCGGCGGCGGCGGGCGTCGTGTTTTCACGTTCCGCCAGTGCGACGACATAGCTTTGATAATCATCGGAGCCGGTCATGTGCCACGCCGAATTGCCGATCATCTGCTGATAACGGACATAGACGTCGGCGCCCAGATACGGGCCCGACAGATGGCCGAGATGCAAATCGCCGTTTGGCGTCGGCGGCGTAGAGAAAACGAACTGCGGGCGCCGGGGATTCTGCCGTTCCCGGGAAGAGGCGGAATGCCGGGCGCTGTCAGCGTCGCGGCGGTACTGGAGGAAAAAGAGAATGTCTTTATCTCCCGTATTTTCCAGCACGTGCGACTCAAAAGGCGCGAACTGCGCCGCACAGCCCGCGCTCACCTGATGGCGGTGGCCGTCCACGATCAACACCCCTTTTCCCGCGACGATAACGAACATCTCGGTTTCATCATGCTGATGACTGTCCGAACGCTCTCCGGCACCGACCCGTCCCCAGCCAGCAGGGAAATCCATACCGTCAATACTGCTGATATCAATACCGAACTGCTTTGACATACGTGTGGCATCATAGCGATGAATGATCATATCCGGGCATCCTTAGAAAGTGGTTTGCGTTAAAAGGTGAATAACATCGGCGGCAATAGCGGGCGCCAGCCGGTAACCGGAGCCATTGGCGCCGCCGGCAAAGATGAGGTGTTTATCCAGGCGGGTGATGACAGGCTCCCGCGACGGGCTGTAAGCGTCACAGAAAACCCGGCCGTCCCTGATTTCCTCGGCGAGCGTCGGCGCGTAGCGGTGCAGCAGTTCCCGCGCCGCCGCCAAATCACGGGCCTGCAGCGGCCCGGTCTCTCCCGGCAGGACATCCCACTCCTGGCAGGTATAGCTGAACAACCAATGCCCGCGGCTGTGGCACGGCACCAGAAAAGCATCTTCGTCATGGAAAATCGTCAGGGGCGCGCCGGGCTCCGGTTTGCTGGCAATATGGACGGCAACGATTTTTTTCACCCGAATACCCAGTCCAGCAATACGCTCGCGCCAGGCCGGCTCAGCCAACCAGGGGCCCGGCGCCAGGATCGCCTGACTGACCGCCTGAACCGTGCCGTCGCTGAGCGCCACGTCATAGCCGCCGCGCCGGGGATGCAGCGCTGTCACCCGCAGTCCTTCACGCACCGCAATGGACGAGCGCAGCGCCGACAGCCATTTTTGGATCAGGGCAAACACATCGGCATAATGTGCCCCCTTTCCCCGCAGCACGACCCGCTCGTCATCCGGAGAAAGATGAGTCCGGGGATTCATGCTTTCCGACGGTGCAAACCCGGCTGCGGGAAGGTAATTACGGCACGTCTCTTCCCAATGCGCTTTTCCGGTCACCAGTTCCATGGGTAAAGAATAAAAAGGCGCCCCGTCATCCAGGAACGGTTGATAATAGTCATGGCTGTAACGGGACATTTCCCGCACGCGTTCACTTATGCCCCGGGGGAAATGGACGCCAGCGGAATAAAATGAACTTCCGGCACCGCACAGTTGCCTCTCTATAAGTGAAATATTTGCCCATGGGTATTGTTTCACTGCCTCACGGGCAATAACGATGCCAATAATACCACCACCGATAATAGCAATATCGTTTTTATTCATCATGATATATTAAGACTTTATTGAAGTGTGATATTTAACGCGCCGTAATGATTTTCTTCTCCGGCATGACGTCATCCTTAACCTTATGCACGCTGTTATTATCAACGTCGGGCGACCAGTCAATAAATGAGGATATTTGCTGGCGCGGATACTCGCCGCACAGCCGTCCCATTATGCGCTGCGCCCGCCATGCATTCAGGCTCAGGTTGACGTCCGGCAGCCCGCGCTGGCCGCGTACCGCGTTTTGCACGAAGATATTATTTTGGCGGGGACCATCCCATACGATCGCAAAGTCATCATCAATAACGAATTCATCATTTTCATAATGAATCCGTTCTTTCAGTCCATTCAGGAAGTTTTTCTCCGCCGGCGCATAACCGGTTGCCCAGATAATAACATCAGCCACTATATGTTCTGCCTGTTCAACGTCCAAATGTTTATAATCAACCCGCCAGCGCCCCGATGATGTCTCTACCACATTACTTACCGAACGGCTGGTCATTAAATCGAATTCAAGTTCACCCGGCGTAATAAACCGGAGGCAATAAAGCTTCTGATAAATTGCCCGTAACGTTGACTCGGAAATGCCGTCGGACGTTAATATATTCTCTCGGTTGGTTTTCTGACGCAGGTGCAAAGGCAGTTTACTGAAATACTCCGAATAGCAGGGCATATAAAAATCGTTGGTGAACGTCGAGTCATCGATCGGGAAAAAATTACGCCGCCGCGACAGCCAAGTAATGCGTTCCGGGCGCTCGCTCGCCGGTTTCGACGACAGATCGAGAAATACCTCAGCCCCAGACTGACCGCCGCCGATAATGACCACCTGTTTCCCCGCGGTATTATGGTTTTTCTTCATATACTGGCTGACGTGGAACTGCGAATTATCAAGCAGCGGCGCCGCAAATTCCGGTATCCAGGGTTTGGTGCCTACGCCGACGGCAAGATGATCGGCGGTGAGTTGGCGCTTGTCGGTTTCAATGCGGAATACGCCTTCAAAATCAATGTGTAACACACGTTCGCCAAATGATATGTTGCGATTTTTCTCCGCCGCCCAGGCCATGTAATTGCGAAACTCACGGCGCGGGATCTCATCAAACTGTGCATTAAGAAAGTGGTAAATGCGTCCCTTCTCATGCAGATAAGACATAAAGGTAAATTTATTGGTCGGATCGGTCAGCGTACTCAGGTCTTTAAACAGTGAAACCTGCAACGTGGCGCCGTCGATCATTTGATCGTCGTGCCAGGAAAAGGCGGCTTTCTGGTCAAGAAAAAGATTACTGATTTCTGGCTTATCATGTAACAAAGAGGCCAGACTCAGATTTGCCGGCCCTGCCCCGATACCCAGCAGGGTATAATGAGAAGGTGCGCCGTTTAATGCCTGTTTCATAAATTCACCCTTATATGTTTGAGATAATTCATCCGGGATAATGAATTCGGGATCGTTAATTACTCGATAGCCTCACTGGACGTCATTGACGTACCCGCCTCCGTTTTCAACGGCGCCGTGGCCGGTTCTTTGACGCACGCACCGCAAACCAGGGCCGCAAAGATGGAACCCAACGCAATGACGGGCCAGAAGACCGTATCCAGCGACAGATAGAGCCAGCCACCGATAACCGGCCCCAGCGCGATCCCCAGACTGAACATGAAGTGAAAACTGCCCAGATAGTGGGACTTCAGATGCCCCGGGCCGGCGTTCGCCGGGAAAGCAAAGAAGGAAGGACCGGAGATGATTTCCCCCGACGACCAAATCAGTGTGCCGACGATCAGCGCCGCAGGCCCGATGGGAACGGCATAAAAGGCAACGCCCGCGCCAATCAGCGCAAAACCGAACGCCAGTACGTAACGTTTGTTATATCCCTGGGTGAACTTGGTGATGAACAGCTCAAAACAGATAACGATTATGCCGTTGAGCGATACCGCCAGGGTATACCAGAACAGTGCGATCCCTTTGTCTTCAACGTAGAGAGGAAGCGTGGTGATGTATTGCACGTAAACCGCGGAATGGCAGAAGGTCGCCAGTAAAAATAAGACGAAGCGCCGGTCGGCCAGCACGTCAAGGTAGCCGCCCGCGGCCGTTTTATCCGCACCTGCCCGCATGCTGATTTCTCCGACTTCGTTTTTTCCCGGCAGGGTCAGCATTGCCAGCATGGCATACAGCGCCGCAATAATTGCCTCTCCCCAGAACAGCAGCGTAAAACTCTCCCCGCCCCAGTGATAAAGGGCGTAGCCGATGAGCGGCGCTCCCGTCGCCCCGAGATTCAGGCCCAGGCGGTAAATGGCAAAAATCATCGTTTGCCGCTCCGGCGGCGTTTGCCAGGACAGCAATGCCGCGGAGGCCGGGCGGAATAATTGGGCGCACAGGCTGGCCAGCGCCACGACGATCAGGATGGAAATAAAGTGGTCAAGGTAGAGCAACGCCGCCGTCAGCACCGCGGTCGCCCCCATGCTGATCATGCTGGCAAGACGTGGCCCGAAGCGTTCGCTGATCGCGCCGCCGAGAAGCGTGCCGATAACGGCACCGGTGCCGTACACTGCTAGCGCAATGATGGTTTGCTGATGCGAATAGCCGAGCGACACCAGATACAGCACGATGAAGATTTGCAGGAACCCGGACAACCGATTGATCATCACGCCGAGCAAGACGACTTTTAATGACAGCGGGCTTTGCGACAATGTTTCCAGTACGCCCGGCGCGGACGATGAATTAGTCATGATATCCCTCGATATGCAACGTAATTTTTTCCCTGACCTGTTTTTCCAGCCGATCCAGCTCTTCCGCACTGCGCGCATCGATAAAAAAGACCACTGCGCGATCTTCCGAAGAGCGCAACGACTCCAGACGATCCCCGCGCTGTTTATGGACGAAAACGGCCCGCAGGGTGGGCTCATCATCCCGCTCGCCGGCCGGGACGACAGGCCAGGGATCGTTGTCGTTAAGCCAGGCGATCTCCGCTTCCGGCCAGTCTATGTGCACGTCCTTCAGTATTCCGGGGGGATGCTCCAGATACACCTGGCGTGCGATACGCACGGGCGCGGGTAAAGCGGCCGGTTCACCAAGCATGATGCGTAAAATAACCGGCTCGAGGGGTTGACCGTACGCCAGGTTATAAAGCGGTAAAATACCGTCACCCGGCGTACGCGAAGCGATTTCCATCAGCCAGGGACGGCCGTTGGCGTCTACACGCCATTCGGCATGCGCGATGCCATCACCGAAGTCCAGCGCCGTCAGAACCTTTTGCGTCGCTTCCAGCAGCAGCGCGCTGTTTTGATCGGGGTTAGGCACCGTATGCGCCAGTTCCACAAAGGTGTTCGAGTGGGTATCCGTCGTAACCTTATGGGTCGCAGAGGCGAATATCACCACACCGTTTTGCGACAGGGTTTCCACCGAATACTCCTGCCCCACGATTTTCTGTTCCAACAACAGCGTTTCATGGGCGGGGTAATCCGCCAGTGCGCGACTGGCCTGCTGCGGCGCATCGACGCTGATGACGCCGGAAGAGGAGTGACGGGTAGCCGGTTTAATGATCAGCGGATAAGCGAGCCCCTCCGTGCTGATGCGGTGGCGATGCTCTGGCGGCACCATCACTGAATCAGGACTGAACGCGTTAAGATAAAAACGCTGGAGATATTTGCTGCGACAGGTGCGCGTAGCACGCAGCCCCGGAGAGCGAATACCCAGGGCATCGGCGATAATGCCGGTCGGTTCCACCAGAGTCTCTCCTACTGCAAAAGCGCCAACAATCCGATAGTGCGTACGCCAGCGCTGTATGGCGGCAACAACGCTGGGGTTAAATGATGCCTCTCTGTCCAGCGATCCCTCTGCATACGCCACATCGGTAATCCGTGAGACGGGGCTGTCCGGATTACTGCGGGCTTCCTCCACCTGCCGACGGTAACTTTCCGGCGTTAAAACCAAAATATGCAGCCCGCGTTCGGCCAGCTGCGTCAGATAAAGCGAATTACGGCAAATAACCCAAAAAGCACCGGTTAAAACAAAAGCTTCAGGCAGCGGCGTTTTAGTATTCATCCAGGGACCTCAGTTAATCTCGGAAAGTGAGAATTCGGGAATACGGGCATTACCTGAAGGCAAGTAACGACGCTTATGTAAACGCTGATGCCAGTCCGGCATGTGCACATCCAGCGCGGAAACCATGCCGTGCGTGATGGCGCGCGCAACCGCGGCACCCGGGCAGCGATGACGGCCTCCGCTGAAAGAGAAATACGCCGCCATATTTCGTTCTGGCTGAAAAACATCAGGCTGCGCAAACCGGGCAGGATCGCGGTTTGCCGCCGCCAGCAGCAGCAATATCGTCTCATCCGCCGCGATCCGCTGGCCGAGCAGCGTCACCTCATGCACGGCGAAACGGCGGGTATTTTGTATCGGCGAGGTGTAACGCGCGGTTTCATCAATAAAGGCGTCGGCCGGTCCGCGCTGCCAGAGATCCGGATAACACCGAGCGGTCAGCAGCGTGTTGCCCGCCAGGCTGGCCGTGGCATCATAGGTTTGCGACAAGAAACCGATAGCATTGGCGATCAGCGGCGCACGTTGAGACCAGCCTTCTTCGCCGGCGCATCGCAGCAGTTCCGTCAGCAGAGAGCCATGGTGCGCCTGCGCGATTTGTGCGGAAAATCTCTCCAGCAGCGACCTTGCCGCAAGGCTGGCGCGCTGCTGGTGCTCAGGACCGGCGGCGGCGGGAATGCACAACACAAACTCCGCAATGAGCGCCACAACCTCCGGCACGTCCCGCGGTATGAATCCGCACAGCGTAGCGACGACGGCCGCCGGTACGGAAAACATCCAGCGGTTAATCTCCTCGCCGTCGCTCAGCGCCTGCTGCGCCAGTTGCCGGGCCAATTGGCTCACATACGCTGAATCCACCGTGGAAAAAGCGCGGATAATGACGGACTTAAGCCGCTGCTGATACTCACCTTCACGCATACGGACCAGTTGGCCGAAGACATCGCCGGCCGGCTGGCCGACAAGGCCGGGAGGAGCAGGCTGAGACACCGGGCGTACCTGCAGCACCGGGCTGTTAAGCACCGCGTCCGTCGAAGCGGCATCGCTCACCACCCACAGCTTAAGGGCACTGTCAAAATAGACTGGGGTCTCGCGGGTCAGCCGGGCGTAATATTCCCAGGGCGAGTCATGCTGAATCGCGCTGAGCGGGTTAAGTAAATCACTCACGATAAGTCCTCCCGGTTAATAACCCGCTGGGTATCCAGGGCAGAAGCGATGTTCATCAGTAAGGCTTCGGATGCGCCTTCATAAATGCGTAGTGGGCGAATTTGCCGATACAGCCGTTCCAATTGACTGCCCGCCACGATGCCCGCAGCCCCGAGAAGCTGCAGCGCATCATCAACGATTTTGCAGGCTTGTTCACAAGCGAAATATTTCGCGGCGGCGGACTCCCGCGCGAACGACCGGCCATCGTCGTGTTGCCAGGCGGCTCTGGCCGTCAGCAGAGAAGCGGCGGAAAGCGAAACCTCCATTTTGGCCAGCGTTGCCTGGGTCAGTTGCAGATCCAGCAGGCGTCCCCGGTAAATTTTGCGCTGCGCGGCATGCCGCAGTGCGATATCCGCCGCACGCCGGGCGAACCCGATCGCGGCGCTGGCGACCGTCATGCGAAAACGATCGAGAATATCTAGCGCGATGATGAATCCTTGCCCCGGTTGCCCCAGCAGGTTCTCCGGTGACACCCGGACATTGTCGAAACGCAGGTGCGACCATGACCGAGGAGCAACGGCGTCCAGCGGACGGGCGCTGACGCCGCCGGCGACAGCATCAACGATAAACGCACTCAGCCCCAGCGGCCCCGGCCCTTCACCGGTGCGGGCAATCACGATGATGTCACTGGCAATATCCCCTAGGGCAATCCACGCCTTCTCCCCGTTCAGCCGCCAGCCGCCCTCGCAGCGCTGTGCCTCCAGCGTCAGCGCGGCAATATCGGTCCCAGCCTGTAATTCGGACAAAGCAAATGCGGCAATGCGTTCTCCGCGCGCCAGCACGGGTAAATAGTCGCTGCGTTGCGCATCATTGCCATAGCGCTGAATCACGCTGGCGCTCAGAGATTGAATCGACCAGGAAAAATCAAGCAGATCGTCAAAATAGGCCAGCGTCTGCCGGGATAAACACATTCTGCGCGCATCGTTCGGCACCGGCAGCTCAGGCGTATTCAGGTGATCAAGCCACCCCTCCTTCCCCAGCAGATGCAGCATCTGACGGCTCTGCTCTGCCACCGGACGGTGACGTAATGACAGTAACGTTTCACGCTGCTGCTGGCACCACCAGTCCAATTCATGCACATATTGTTGGTGCCCCGGCGTGAAAAAAGGCAGCGACAGCAGCGTTATGTCGTGGCTAATGCATTGATTCACAAGGCATCCTTACATAAATAGTCATAAAACAATTAAATAAGTACTTCGCTGTATGTGTTCGCAGCGGCGGATACGTTATTTTTCAGGTCAGTTTCCAGGAACCACGCGAAAGAGGCATATCCCCGCCATATGCGGCGCCAGCGTTGCTGACGTTCGTCCGGCGTCATATTCGGCGGTAGGTCTTCCATGTAGGCGATAATCAAATCAACGGATTGCCGGGCATGGCCGGCGGAAAAGTTGTCGATGGTGAGGTGGGCTTCCTCGTAAATGGTGTCGAAGCCGTAGCGGCGCAGCTTCTGAATCTCGTGCATGCGCATTTCGCCCAGCCCCAGCATTTCAATTCCCAGGTTGTAGCCCAGCAGTTCTTCATAGAATGCATCCGGAAACAGGGACATACCCAACTGGTGCAAGGAGAAGTCGTAGATATCCGGTAATTCCTGCTGGTGGCAGAATTCAGGGGCGCGGATATGCGGAAGCATAATCCCCATGCTGTGCAGGACACGCAGGATCAGCGTAATATGGTTTTTCTCCACGTCACCGCGCCCCATTTCATCCGCATAAATGGCCAGCATCATGCCGTCGCTGCGGCGATGGCTGCGCAATACGCTACCGAAACGATGGGCCCAGGCGCCGTCAATCATGCTTCCCAGCGCCATCAGTTTCTGATTGAAAATCACGCTTTCACGATCGGGAATGGTCGTCAGCCGTTCCAGAGGGTTCACCAGTTTTTGCCAGTAAATCGCATCCGTTCGCGTCCGCAAGGCCTCTGGACTGTAATCGAACTCGCTGGCGTCGGTGTAACGCCCCTGCTGACCACAAGCAAACAGCGTCTGAGCCTGTTGCAGCGTGTCCATCACTTGTTGTTTGATCGCCGCCAGGTGATTGGCATAGTGTTCAATGTTCACAAGGCGATAAAACAGCGTGCGGGCCTCCGGCAACGATGGCGTTTCAAGCATGAACAGTGAATCAATGCGGGTACAACGATAACGATCGCGCCAGACAGCCGCCTGCGCGTCACCCGGTTCCCGGAAACGGCTCAGTGTAATTTCACGTTCGTGCTGTTGGACATCGGCAATCCAGAACGCCATGATTTCAGCCTCATGCTGACTGAAAATACCGAACATGGCGCCGCCGAAACGGATGGCCTGCATGAAACGGCAGCCCTCCGGCTTTGCGTCCTTTTGCCGTAAATACGGTGAGCGTTTAAAGGCGGTTAAAAACGCCGTCATCCCGGCGGCATCATCAACGCGCCATTGGCTCAGCGCTTTTTTCTCCAGCATGACCAGTTGGTGCTGTTTCCCCGCAAAAGGAAAATGGCGCGCCATGATTTCAGCCATGCGATCATCAGGCGTTCGGGCCGCAAGCTGTTCCCGTTGCGTCAGCAGCATGCCGACATGGCTCAGTTCCAGCTCCGTCGCCAGGCTGGCCGCCCGATAAAACCGTTGCAGATCCTCCTGACCACTCGCTGAGTCATTACAGGCGATTAACCAACCGTCCAGCAGCGTCGTGCACTGCGCGGCTGTCAGCGACGGCGGCATTTCCAGCAACGCATCGTCAAAACCGAGCGCGTAATAAGCGAAATGAATACCGGCAACTTCCGGCAGGTAGCTGGCGGGCAAACGGGAAAAAGCCAGCCAAAATACTGCCTGCCAGAGCGTCAGCGCATTGCTGTGCAACTGCGCTGGCGCGCCGGGTACGCCGACAAAAGGAAGGGTGATACCTGACGCGGCAAAGCGGCGCTGACGTTGTTGTTGCTGACTGAGGCTGATTTCGCCACAGCCCTTCAGCGTAAAGTGCTGGGCATTCAACAAGTTCACGACACCGGCAGGCTCGGTGGCGGGCTGGGACACCCGGTCAAGCCAGCATCCGGCCAACATCGAAAGCAACGCCCGTTGCTTGAGCAGGATACTGCGCTCTTCTTCATCACACCGGAGCAGCATGGCCACGGACTGCGCCAGCGTCGTTTTCGCCCGGGCTATATACGCCTCAAAAGCGGCGCGCTCCCATGCCGGCGACGGCGCACTCAGGAATGTCTGGATCAGCTGTAAGGCCAGAAGTTGCTGTGTTTCGCTTTCAATATCGCTGACCAGATTGCTGTAAAGTTCATGTACGTCCGCGCTGTCACGCAGCGCGATCAGCGCCGCGTGGGCATCAGGAGAAAAATGAAATTTTTCATCGGGCAGCGATGTGGTGTTATCGGTGAATGAGAAAGACATCAGGCGCTTCCTTTTCGCAGTAACAGTGAGGCTCTGGCACCGGGAATACTGACCGCCAGCTGATATAACGCTGTGTCGCTCACGGCCCCGTTATTCCGGGCATCGATAAAATTGATCAGCGGATCGGCGGCAAAGCAATGTCCGAAACGCGGGATATTGTCGGTATAAAGCTGCGTCCGCTGATAACCAGCCTGCATTTCATTCAACTGGCACAGGGGAAGATAAACGTTGCTGTGAAACAAACGGGTGATATCACCGAGCGTGATGCCCGCAGACGAAAATAAGTCCTGATTGACCGCTCGGACCAGCCCGGCTGAAAGCCCCTGATGCAGTTGGCTGAGATCCTGCCGCCCGCCGCTGGCAAGCAGTGTATCCCCCTGAGACGCATCATCGGCATGGCAAATCAGGCAGCTGGCGGCGCCATCAGAGAAAAGCGCGAAGTTCTCCATCCGCTGTCGTTCATCGCTGATGGCGTCGCTGGTGACGACCAATACTCGTCTTGCCTGGCCGCTGTGAATCAGGCTACGGGCCAGATGGATCCCTTTGAGCAAATTCGTGCAACGCCCGAGCGACACGCCGGCGATCGCCGACTGCTCCAGCCGCAGCTGGCCAGCGAACTCGCGCAAAAAATGCTGATGCGCCTCCGTGCCGCTTTGTAACGAAGAACTGCACACGATCGTCGTGTCGATGTCCTGCCCCGTGTAATCGGCTTCGGCGAGCGTCATCCGGGCCGTCTTTATCGCCATGTCTATGATGGAACCCGTTGTTCTGTAGATCTCCCCCCAGCCCCACAAATCTGCCTGCAGCGGCATGAAAAACTGTTTTGCCCGCGCCTGAAGATCCGCAAGTTCATGCCAAGCAAGCTTTTGCTCACCCAACACATACTGCGCAGCCAGTAGCTTGCTCTGCGAAGCAGCAACTGCGTTCAGCACGGGAGATCTCCGTTCTCAAGCAACTTAGCCACATCAAAATAGCCGACGGCGCGCTCGAGGAAGTGGCAGGTACCGTGCTGCTGTAGCTCCTGAAGCCCGGCAACGAATCCGCCCAGGGCGGCGCGGGATAGCGCCGAGCCCAGGCTGATACGGGTGACGCCCAGCGCAAACAGCTCCGTAACGGACAAACGATTGCCCGCGCCCAGAAGCGCATTTACCGGAGCGTCAACGGCCGCGCATAGCGTTCTGATAGCGTCGGCGTCCGGCAATGCCGGCGCGTAAAGTACGTCGGCACCGGCATCACGGTATGCCTTTAGTCTTGCGATCGTGTCCTTCAGGTCGCAGACGCCATAAAGATAGTTTTCCGCTCGCGCGGTAATGGTGAAGGGAAAGGGCAAACGCTTTGCCGCCGCGACTGCCGCTTCTACGCGGGCCACCGACGAGGCGAAATCCCGGATCGGGTTTGCCGGAACGCTGCTGTAATCTTCGATCGATCCCCCGACGGCGCCGCTTTCTGCGGCGGCACGGATGGTCTGCATAATGGCGTCAGCGTCGTCACCGAAGCCATCCTCAAGATCGATGGACACGGGAAGCTGCGTCACGCCAACCAGTGCCCGGGCATTTTCCAGCGTTTCTTCAAGCGTTACGGACTGTGCGCGATCCAGCTTACCAAGCGAAAACGCCAACCCGGCGCTAGTCGTCCCGATAGCCTTAAACCCGGCGTTTTGCATCAGAATCGCGGTTCCGCGATCCCAGGGATTCGGCATTACGAAAGGAGTTCCTCCAGTATGCAATTTTTTGAATCGTTCAGCCTTTTCGTATTGGCTCAAATTGTTAGGTTGCGTATTCGCCGTAAACATAAATAACCTCAGCAAACGTACACTTAAATAACTATGGAGTTATCGTCGATTTTTTTCCGGCTTTCGTGAACCATCTCACTGATGGCATTAATCATAATTTCCGGATGATCGTTAAAATAAAAATGATTCCCGCACACCTGTTTTGCACCGAGAAAATGCTGCGTATGTGACTGCCATTTCATCAGGCTGCCGACCGTAACATGCGCATCATGTTCACCGACGATAACCATGACGGGCACACTCACCGGCGCAGAATATTGATAGCGGTATCTGGCAATAAGCTTGAAATCGCGCTTTAATTTTTCGGCAACGATGTCATTAAGAAACGGATTGTGCATGAGGCTTTCATCAATGCCGTTGAAATAAGCCATTTCCTGAATAAACGTCTCATTATCCATTTCAGCCATTCGGATGATACGTGGTGAAGGTATTTCCGTCGGGCTCAGGCTGGCGGAAAGAAGCAATCCACCGGGAGGTGTCCGTAACTTTTTTGCAACCTCCCAGGCAAGTATTGCTCCCATGCTGTGGCCAAAAAGATAAAACGTCTTATCGCCTTCCCGTTCAATAGCGGCAGCAATATTTTCCGTCAGCAGATTGATATCGGTTGGGTACGCTTCGCCGTAGCGGCGTCCGGTTCCGGGTAACGTAACGGCCTTCATGATCAAATCGTCCGATAATCCGGACTGCCAGCGAAGGTAATCTTGCGCGTTGCCTCCCGCGTGAGCCAGGCAATAGAGCGCCGAATCATTTGACCGCGCTTCTCTGGCCGTCGTAAACCAATGGCCCTGTCCAAGCCCATGACTCATTCTTGCTGTAACTCCTGTTGCAGGCATCCCAATCATCCTTCGCTAAGCCAAATCTCACACACATCAATTCATTTAATGTTAATAAGATGTTTATTTCACAATCTTAACGTTGCATTTTGAATTATGTACATAAGGATTTAGCTGATGTAACCACAAACAAAACCTTATTAATTTATTTAATTTATTAAAATCAGCAAATTACAAAAGCGTGAATAAATAGATCAAAATGGAATAATAATGGTCATTGCGTAAAACTGATGAAACCATAGCCATTAAGACGCGGTAAGAGTCAACGAAGTTGTCATCCCTGATGTTAATTATGCTGCCTGTTTTTCCCGCTCCGGGTTCAGCGTGACCTCTGCTTTCCACCGCCAGTTCCGCGTCTCACGCAACCCGTGTTCCGGGTGACGCTCCCTGGCCTTACGGTACAGCGCATCTCTTTGCTTCAGCAGACCCTGGTCTTTGCCTGCATGCCTCTGCTCCGGCGTGACGGATGACTTATTGCCGCCAACCCGCATCATCACGCCGGGTAAAGCAAAGCCGCTAAATGTAATTGTGCCGCTTGGGATAGACGCCGTTTAAATAGTACTGACCGATGGCATTAACCTTCCAGCGCACCGGATCGTGCAACGTATGCGTGCGCGCATTACGCCAGTGGCGGTGCAAATTGAGCGATTCACGGGTTGAGCCGGTTCCGGCAAATTCAAAAAGCTTATTACTAGCCAATAACGCAATGTCGCTTGCCAGCACTTTTGCAATTCCCACGCGCACGGAAAGCCGGGCAAGATCGCCGTCGGTGCTGATTACCGTTTCATCCAGCTCTCCGGCTACCTGATCCAGCATCGCAGCGGCTGCTGCATAGCGGATTTCGAGATCGCCAATCCCCGAGATAAGATAGGGGTCATCACTTGCCTGCTCCGCACCGCTGTCAATCCACGGGCGGGCCGTTTGCCTGATATATTTTGTCGCCTCATCAATAGATTCCCGAGCAATCCCGATATCAATTGATGCATGAATCATTTGTGAGGCAGCACCTATCGGATGGACATCAAGAAATGCTTCGGTGAACGGAATGATATGTTCCTCATTTACTACAACGTCATTCAACAGCACGGTGCCGCTTGCCGTCACTTTTTGGCCAAAGCCTGACCAGTCCGTTTTAATCTCCATACCCGGCGCGTCCTTCGGGACAAATGCATGCATAAATACGCCGATGTCATCTTTGGCGACAATGCCTATCCAGTCCGCGTGTATGCAGCCCGTCGCATAATATTTCTTACCGTTCAGCCGCCAGGCCCCTCTTCCCTGCGTCAGCGTCGTCTGAATATCGGATGCATTCTTGCCGCCGATTTCCGACGCCGCCTGAGCAAATTTTTTACCCGCCAGGATTTCGCTAAAGAAAAACGTTTTCTGGGAAGGAAGGGCTACAGCATTGAGGAGATCAATAATATGAAAATGACTGCGGGGAATTTGCGCTATCGAGGGGTCGGCCGCCGCAATGAGGCGCGTTATCTGGCTGAGCGCTTTATAACCCAAATCAGGGCCGCCATACTCCCGGGGTACTGTCACGGCCCAAAGTCCGGATGACGCGTAGGCATCCACCTGCTCCGTGCTGATATGACGGGTCTGATCCCGCTCAGATGCGCTGTGGCGTAACCATTGTGCAATATCATTAGCATCAGACAACGACTTGGATAACAGTGGGCTTATCATCAATTTCATAGCACATGACTCCGGAGTGGTTACTTTTCAGAACAGGTATATTAATCGTTAATGAGATGTTCTTACTTAATTATTTCCGTTGATATCCTAAGGAAAATCCTGATCAGGCCATTTTCTGTTACGCCATGTATTCACGTATATCATGGTAAATACTAAAATCAGTTTTTCCTTGATATACCCTCAGCGAAAAACTCATATACAGGAATTATTGCTCCACTTAATATCCCTGCTATCAAAGATATAAAGCTCGGTGTCATATAACAGGGGGAATCAAGTGATTACCATTATGTCCGTATTCCTATTGGCCGGAATAGTGAAAGGTGTGATTGGGCTGGGGTTGCCGACGATATCCATGGGTTTATTAACCGTCGTTATGGCGCCGGCCAGCGCAGCCAGTTTGTTAATTATTCCGTCTCTGGTGACGAATATATGGCAACTCTTCATCGGCCCCGCATTTCTTAATTTAATTAAAAGGTTATGGGGATTTATCGCAGGGATTTTCATTGGCACGCTATTCAGTGTGTTACCCGGCTTAACGTCTACATCCTCATGGACTGAAGTGGCATTGGGTATCGTTCTTATTATGTATGGCCTTTGGGGACTTATTGCCACGAAACTCCCGTCCCCGGGTAAATCAGAGAAATGGCTTTCACCACTAGTGGGTTGTATTACCGGCACTATTACTGCTGCAACCGGCGTTTTCGTTATTCCAGCGGTCCCCTACCTGCAATCGCTTCAGCTAAATAAAAACGATCTTGTTCAGGCGCTCGGACTGGCGTTTACGGCTTCAACTATCGCGCTGGCGATACATTTGTCATTGGACAGCAAGCTGGATCACGTTGACTATTATTTATCCGCCATTGCGCTGATCCCAGCGATTGTAGGAATGTATGCCGGTCAATACCTGCGCAAGGTGATCAGCGAACTCACCTTCCGCCGCTGTTTTTTTATCGGATTAATCGCGTTGGGCGCTTATATGGCGATTAAGTAGCGGCTATGAATCGGTCGGGTGTTGCGCCAGGAAATCCACAAACTCCTTTATATAACCGGGAAGATCGGCGAAATCCCGCGCACAAATGATCAGTTTTCGGTCAGCCCAACGTTCTGACAGGCGGATAATTTTGCAGCTATGGTGATGACAATAACGCTCAGTGGCATGCCTCGGGATAATCGCGATACCGACGCCGCTGCTGACGACCTGCATAACGGCATCAAACGTGGTCATACGGACACGGTAATTAAGGCGGTGCCCCAACTTTTTGGCGTGATCTTCGATATGCTCCTGAAGCGCGCTCCCTTCGGATAATCCGATAAATTCGGCCGTGACGATCTCTTCAAACGTCGTGCTTTCGGTATCATGCCAACGGCCTTTTGCCGGTGCAAACACCACCAGTTCGTCATCACTGAAAGGGAGTGAGGCCAGTCCGTTCAACTGGGTCGAGTCGGCCACGATGCCTAAATTCGCCATTTGATTCTTAACTGCCGCGACAATGTCGTAGCTAAGCATCTCTTTAACGGAAATGGAAATGTTGGGATTACTGAGTAAATAAGGCCCGATCAGAGCGGGTAAAAATTCGCTCTGTGCCGAAGAGTTACATAATAGATTGATATGCCCGCGCAGCCCTTTGCCATATTGGTGCAATTCACTGCGCATATGGTCAACCTGCTGCAATACGATATTGGCATGGTTGACCAACGAATATCCCGCATCTGACAGCTTCACGCCTTTTCTCGAACGGCTAAACAACGGAACGCCGAGCTCGCCTTCCATACCGCGAATGCGCTCGCTGGCCGACTGCAAGGTCAGGTTTGACAGCGCAGCGCCGCCGGTGATGCTTCCAGCCTTATACACGTTTAGAAACAGACGCAAATCAACAATATCAAATCGCATAAAAAACAGACTCCCTCTGATATATAGCGCTTTATCCGACCTTTCATCACTGCTTATCCTGAGTCTGGAGCTTAACTACAGTGGATTTGCCCCTATAGATCCAGACGCTTTTTCCCGCCTACGTTTTTCATTATCCGACGGCGTTGATGTTCGCGTGGTGAACGGTAGCCCAATGCGCTATGCGGATAGTGTTCGTTATAGTGCTCGAACGCTATCGCCAGATTCGGTATCGCTATCTGGCTATCCGGTTTTGGCATCATGCCGATATAATCACGCTTTATCGTCTTTACGAAGCTTTCCGCTATGCCGTTACTTTGCGGACTCCTGACTGCCGTTGTTCGCGGTGTCAGTATCGCCGATAACCGTAAGTCGGTACATCGGCCACCGCCTGCTGGATACGCATCACCAACTCACCGTCATCAGTTGGACGATTCCGTCGCCCATCCTGCCAGGCGGGTTTACGATGGACAAGAACGGATAGCTGCGCACGCGACACGCCCAACGACTGACTCACCAGGGTAAGTCGTCGTCCCCGGGTAACAAGGGCGATGCGCAATCCATTTTTTTCCCGGCCATACTCCACGGCCTCTTTCAGGATCTCATTATCCATGGCCTTCTTGCCTAACAGGCGTTGCGGTAGAAGAACCCAGTCCAGCTGTAGTCCCCACTTGAATTTAGTCTTACCGTTTCATGGGGTTTTCTGCCCTTCTTTCCCTTACAAAAGAGACAATCCTGCCATGAAAAGACCCGCTATACCGAGGAATAAATCGCTTTATACGGAAGAAATCAAATGCTCCCCACCAAATCTCCTAATGTCACCATCAACATCATCGAATCAATCGGCGAAGGTTCAAACCCGACCCGCAGATAAAATTCCCGCGCCTCATCAGACAGTGCATGAACCAACATTCCACGAATACCGATAGTTTCTGCCACCTGAATCACCCGTAGCCCGGCATCCCGCACCAGTGCCCGCCCGACGCCCTGACCGTGCGATGATGTATCTACCGCCAAACGGCCCAACACCGCGATCGGGATCGGATCAGGCATATTGCGGCGAAAGCATCCAGGCGCGGCATTGGTCATCACAGCACTGGACGCCATCGAGTAATACGCCGTCACCTTCGAGTCGTCGCAGCAGACGAACGTTCGGGATGCGCCAGTTAGCTGATTTTTCATCGCCCGCTGTTTTAGCCAGTTGTCCATAGACTCCCCGCCGCAACAGAATGAGTATAAGACGTGTCCAGCCTGAAGAGGCCCAGGGGCTAAGATCAACTTTTCCGCTCCCACGGCGCAGGCGTTTGCATGGTTTTACACAGCGCGGCGTTCGGAGCAGGAGCTTGATCCAGACGAGCCAGAAATTCCTGATAGGCGTCCGGGTCCGCCATAATGATGCGCTGCTCGATCAGCGCTTCCTCTGCGGCGGCGTGCGCGGCCTCCAGCACAAAGTCAGTACGGTTTTTCCCTTTAACCTTCGCCGCTCGATCGATAAGATCGCGCTCGGCAGGTTTGATACGTAAATTCAACGTCTCACACTTGTCAGAAACGCCATTGGTCGCTGGCATGATGCAATCCTCCGGGCGGTCCTTAGATATTAATTATCCAGCACACGTAGCGCTGATGTCATTACGATTTAATGAAAGCATGGGGAATCGAACCAAAGGAACGAACCGGACTTATTACCGTGCCACCGACCCACCTTTTTGATCTACCAGCAAAAATACGGGTCAATCTGCGGGTCTTGACAACCGGCGGGGATAAAATTTATGATGGAATTCAATTTAATAGAAAACTGAATGACCCCGAGTCCGGGCACCATGATTTAAAGAAACCAGCCTAGCGGCTGGTTTTTTGCTTTCAAGGTATTCAGTTTTACTTAACTATATCCAGCATCCAGCTCCTCTATAAATTTTACCCCGTTAGCGGTACGTATCCAGCGCGGTGCTCGCAGTTCCTCGGCGAAATACACCACCAAATCAAACAACAACCCGGAAAGAATCGGCTCCATCTCTGGCGATAATGTCTGTTCCGACAACAACTGCGCTAGCGCCTGGCTGTACCCGCAGAGCAGATCGGCATCGGGCTCAAAGCAAAGTGAAGTCATGGGCCGGTCATCCACGGTCAGGCTGTCAATCAGATGAGGCGGGATGGGGTCGTCCAATGTCGAGAGCAACTGCCCCAGGCAATCGGTAAGCCGTCGGCAGAGTGCTTGGCGCTGCGCCGGATCGTCACTTTGTAGCAACGCGTCGGCCAGGTTTTCACAATGGCCAGCCAGAACGGTGAAATCGGTGGTTGAATCGAACGGGATGGAGAGTAACGCGTGAGTTTGAGTGGGGATAGTAGCCATAAGGCAGCCTCCAACGAGAGATTTATTTTCCCACCACTGAAGAGACCAATCTTGTGGGTGATGGGCTGAGCGGAGTTGGTCTTACCGGCCTCGTTGGCTGCCGGCGCACCTTGCGGCGCCCCCGCCCAGCCCACCATAGAATGGTAAAGCGATAAGTTATCGCCTCCAGAGCCGAACACATGACATAAAAAAAGACGCATATGCGCCCTATGTCGCCAACGAAGTAATTTCAGGAGACCAATCCCGACGCCTGATTTTGCAAGCGCAGCTAAAAAATACCGTTAACGACAACGCGTTGCAAGGGATTTTACCACGGTAAGCATGGCGTAACGCTAAACTGGAATGCGGCTTGCAAAATCATGCGGGCGCGCATGTGATCATGACGTATTCGTGTGGCAGCGAAGGATGCAATGTGTCGGTTTCCTGGCGTTATGCGTGGTGTGGTTCTACGCATAACATAGTCGGATTTTTAAAACGACAGGCGTTGTTGAATGAATCGGTATGACTCACCTACGTTCGGCTGTGCGACGGTGTGATGTTCAGTTCTTCATTCTACGCAAAGGTCCAATGCATTAATGCGACGGTCCCCTTCCTTCGGCCAGCGCCTCGGGCTGGTGAGCCGCGAGATGCTGTTGCGTGAATACAATCACCGAACCACCGCCGATGGAGTAAAACAGGCCATCGCTAATGCCGCCGCTGGCCGACCAGCGGTTGGTAAACATGCGGCTGGCCTTGGCGGGTGATCACATCGGCCACGCGCTGCGCCACCACCGCAGCGGACTTATAGCTATCCTGCTGGGTGACAAAACCGCTGCGGGGATAAATATTGCCCCACATATTGGCACTGGCCTGGCTACCCAGCTCACGCTGGCCCGGAACCAACGCCTCCGGATATAACGACTCCGGCAACCCGCTGCGCCAGACCAGGGCATCAAGGGAACTGGCAAAATAGGGTGTGAACGGCGCAGCGGCGGACTGACAGGAGTAACCGGCTATCTGTCCGCCAATCAGCGTTGTTGCCGGGTGGCCATAAGCGTCGGCATAAAAAAAGTGCAGGTTCTGCTTACGCAACCCGGGGGCTTTCATTTCCTGCTGACCGCCGCCAGTACTGGCGCCAGCCAGTGCGCCGGTGATGCTGCTTTCAGCCCCACCGGCCGCTGCGCTAACGCTCGACATTTCCGTCCAGGGGTTCTCACCGGGACCGCTATAGGCGGAAACAACCGCTTCGGGAATAAAATGCTCAACCTTAACGGAGGTTTTAACCGAACAGCCGAACGGCGTGCACAACAACCAATAACAAATGCCTTTTACCTTCCAACTGATGCACGAAACGCTGGCCGCACTGGTGACCAGACTGGCGGTGTTGATATTCGCCAGGCACAGACTGCTGCCGGCTAACAGGCTGACTAGCAGCACACGCCGAGAACTCGGGGGGATCAGGGTCATTGATTCACCTCCCGCCAGGCATTCATCTGCTGTGTGGCCAAACCAACATCGGTGGTGCCGTACACTACCCATTTATCGTCAAATACCACAGCCGGGTATTTTTCCAGGCCCAGCGACCAGGCTTTGATCACTCCCTGGTAGGCGCTGGCCAGTCGCTGCTCGCGAGCTTTAAATGACGGTGAAACCAACGATCCACGTACCTGAGTTTCAGCCAGTGCGGCATCGGACGGCAAAGAGCCAAACAGCTCAACCTGCTGGCGGTCCGGCGCATCGAGAAAAATAATTGAGGTATCGGAGGGCGTAAAGGATACGGGATGGGTGCTATCGGTGTAGATAACCGTGCCGGCGAATGCGCCTGCAGACAAGCACAGTGCGGGCAAACAACCGATGAGTTTGATCATGGTGAACACTCCTTAAGCGGATTACCCGCCTAAGGTGCGTCGATACGGCATTGACGTCAGTAAACAACTCTATATGTGGCTGAGAAAATTTATACGGCAGGATTTTTACTTTCCGCCCGCCACGGCAGATAATCTATCTCAGCATGAAAAGTTGTCACAAAGTGCCCTGACTCTTACTTGATATGGCATCCTTACTACTCTGGGTCCGATCAGCTCTGACTGTCAGCTCAGTGCCAAGACCGGACGTTTCTGACTTACTATATACTATTCAATCGAGAGCAGGTCATGTGCACCCTGGTAGATACTGTTGAGGATTGGACATGGATCACTTCTCAGATTTGCCAAAAAGATCTCTTGATAAAGTTCATGGTTGACCATATTTTAAACATGAGGAATTCCCTCTTAAACGTTAAGGAGAATTATCATGGGGCTTAAGCCTGGTCCAAAGCGAATTGCTGATTCGACAGGACAACCTGATCAACGTCAACGTGATAACAAAAAAACTCCGGGAAATAACCCAAAGGTAAAACCTAGCAAAAATCCCAAACCATAAAAACGTCACTAAGAAGTGAATAACACAAAAGCCTTTCGGGGCTTTTTTTGCATTTGCCAGCCCTTAAACATTCTTTACGCACACAGTTAAAACAGGCCTTAGGGCGAGTTGACCTAAGCCACCGGCTTGTAGGCGTACAAAATAGTTGATTACTGAAATAATGAAAACTTGCTTTATCATGATGCAAGTTAAATGGTTTAGTGCATATTCCCTGTCAAACGACTGTAAAAAAAATCGAAGAGAGTTCCTTTGTTGCCGACTGCAAAGTGCCATAAGCAGACGTTTCACATCTCTATTCAGGTGGCCAAATTCAGTAAACCACTTCACGCCGGAAGATGGTTAACAGGCGGTTCATAAGAGTAGTATAGTCGTAAGATTTTCTTGGTTGCGACAGAAGTTAACTATTGCCTGTATATATTGCTCGGAAAAATTATCGACTATTATTGATATAGTTGTCTATATAGTCACGACGGCTAATTGTATTCCCCCCCTAGAAATGATCCAATACCTAGAGGGCTACCTGACTGAACTACGGAAAAATCTAGGGGGATTTTGCATTCTTGATTTTTCAGAAAAATATACAAATACCCTTCCGCAAGCAAAGGTAATAATTGCACTTATAAAAATGAATAAAAATAAAAACCTATTACCGGAAAATGAAATTGATAATTCAAAATACGATAAGATCCAGCTTGGCAGTATATATAAAAATATAGCGGATAACGCGAAGCCAGCCATCATCCCGGTTTTAGCTTGCTCAACTCGTTCATTTTTAGTTAATCCGGGAACTACTTCTGCATGGCATCCCAAGCAAACAAATTTTCCGAGTCCAACAACCGTCCCACAGAAAGGACATATCCATCCCTCCTCTTGGTTTTCGCGAGAGCGTGATCCGTCAGTGGATGATGTTTTTTTAGGGAGACGTTTAATTTCACATTCAGCATCAAATTCAGCTTGAAATTTCCATTCATATAAACGTTGCACTGGGTAATTTAAATAATCTGTGTCAATGAAATGAGCACAAGTTTGGCATAACCAAATACCGTTTTCTGCTGACCTTCGTTGTTCTGTTGTCAGCGATGGGTCGAATCTTGCACCTCCTGGAGACGCGGCAGTAATATGAGCCGCGACGCCAGTCTTAGTTGATTTTTCTGGATGCGCATTTGGCCCGGAAGTTAGTACCCTACAATCAGGATTTGAACACCTGTTTCCAGCTCTGTCCTGTATTGCTCTTTTGGTTTTTTCTATAAACACATCGCTCATTTTTTACCCTCATTTTGATGCCAACGACATGCATGTAAATCAGCATAATGACCCTATCATTCAGGATAACTGATGGGCAATGTATCTGTCATTGGTAAATGGGATAATTATTAAAATCTGAGTATTATTAC
>NZ_JAYGJO010000014.1:0-127521 GCF_035013185.1 Acerihabitans sp. TG2 | reverse complement strand
GTATGACCGGAGCCATGGATTGTGCATTTTATTGAGTGATCACCACAAGTGACTTATAGTGAGTTCTTTATTCACTGAGACTGATGATGGAACTGTCGCAACTTCGCATGTTTAAGGCGATAGCCGATTTGGGTAGCATTGCGCGTGCAGCACAGGCCGTGCATTGCGTTCCTTCCAATATCACTGCGCGGATTAAGGCGCTGGAATCTGAATTGGGTGTTTTGCTGTTTTATCGTGAAGGACGCCGGTTGCAGATCAGCCCTGCTGGCGAACGTTTTTTGAGTTATGTCAGCAGGATTCTGGCGTTGGCGGATGAAGCTAAACGCGCGGTTAATCCTTTGGCTGCGCCGGCCGGCTCCTTGAAAATTGGTGCCATTGAATCCTCGGCGACGACACGTTTGCCCGCGTTATTGGCAAAGTACCACGCCCATTTCCAGCAGGTTTCGCTGCAACTGAGCACCGCAACCTGGTCTCAACTGACGGATGATGTGACCCACTATCGACTTGATGGGGCAATCGTCGCGGTTGATGTTGAGTCGCCTTATATTGAAAAAATGCTCATCTACCAAGAAGACTTGGTTCTTATTGCGTCGACGTCGGCGGGAAAGCTGAAGTCTGTTGCGGATTTAGCCGGCAAGACTTTTTTCATGTGGCCTGATGGGTGCCCATACCGGACCGCGCTGGAAATATGGTGTGACCGACACCATCTCAACTTGCCGATTGTCAGTTTTGCCAGCTACGGCACTATTGTGGGCTGTATTAGCGCTGGGGCTGGCATCTCTCTGGTACCAAAGGGGATATTTGAGACCTATGGGGCGGCAGCGGGGTTGCAATCGATTGAATTTTCGGATCTCAGGACCATCAAGATTTTTTTTATCTGGCGTAAGGATTCAGGTCCTCATCCCGCACGAGATGCCTTTATTCATCTCCTAAAAAAGGAATTTTATTCTGTGCTTGATGGGGAACATAATACGGGTTAAAAACAAGCCATATTATTATTTCACAATATAGTTTCCCTATTTATTCATGAAATAACTTGGGTCCTCCGGGTGACCGGGCGCAGTCTTGCGCATGGGGTGCGAAATTTGTACCCTGTGTCAGAATTTAGCTGTCGCTAATTATTGATAATGGAATAGCCCATGCTGCGCTCGTTAACCACCTGTTTTCCCTGTCCTCGTTCTGCACCAAATCATGTTGAGAATGTCGATATGGCCGCAGGCCATATATCATCGGATGCGTTGGGACAGACATTAATCTTCGCCGGCAATACCGTGGTGTCATCGGTATGCCATGCCCAGGTATTATCGGCAGGTCGCCTCACCCGGGGTGTGACTGTTGGTCGGCCAACGCGGTTCGTGGCTGCCAAGCCGGCGGCAGCCACAGACCCACCGGCATTGATGCAAGAGCAGGGCGCTGCAACGGGAGGTGACTGCCGATATGTGAGAAAAAATACCGATGTCCCTAAAAAATTTACTTATAAAACATCGTGTTTACGTCCCGGTTCCCTGTTCATTCTGTTGGAGTCCTTCAGCGCGCGTAATGAGCAGGAAGCCCATGAACATTTTTCGAATATGGTCAGTATTGTTAGTACCTGGCCACCGAGGTGGCAAGGTAAGGGATGGCCGGTAGTGGCGCAATATTGCCTGGAAACGCTGTCCAATGATGACTTACCGGCCGCCTGTCGGGTGTTGATTGATGCCGGTCACGAGTTAAGTCACTGTGCGCGGGAGAACGTATTACGCAGTATCGTTGATAGAATCAAGTATGCCTCGGGTGCAGTGCAAAGCGAGATTTTGCTGATGTTGCTGGATGCGGAGAGTTTGAAAAATATTGAATCACGTAATGTGATGATGTATGAGTTTATTCAGAATGTCCATATTGATAAATTGCCTGACGCTAGGCTGGTGCCGGTTTGCTCTAGCCTGTTGGATGTGGGGGATAATGTATGCCAAGATATTCAGGAAAATATCACCAGGAATGTTCTTTATGTGATTAAGCTGATCCCTTTGGCTACCCGCGATAAGATCATGATTCGGCTTTTGGAACAAAGCCGTTTTCAGAGCCCCGAGGCGCGGGAGTATTTGCTGGATCAATTGAGCCTGGAAATTTATCATCTGCCCCTTGAGCGAATTATTCCTGCGTTGGTTGTTCTGCTTGAACAGTTGTCGTTATTACCGCAACCTAAACAAAAACCGGTGTTGAAAGAATTATGTTATCAGTTGCAATATATTAAACTGGGCGAAATTCAGCCTGAAGTGGTGAAGATCCTCACTCATTTTGCTAATCGTAATCAAATATAAATGTCACCTTAGGGGCAGCGTTAATCTTTACCGAGTATCAACGGAATCCGATTAACGGGGTTAAGATACAATATGGCAGTTATACTGGCTCACGTGCTTATTATATGACATGACAGTGAGATGTCTTTATGCCTCCCTATTATAACAACGGGCTACGCCCCCTGTTTCCCGCCGGGCGGGCGGTAGATACTGTTTCTTGCCAGCCCGAGCGTTTAAATAATCAGCGGCATTGGCAGGAAAATTTTACCGCTGCTGTAAATAACACACTCACGTTCGGCTCGGGCCTTAGCCAAAATAACCGTCATAAGGCCCGGTTTAACGGCGGTGGTTTTCGTGTTTATAATGCGCTAAAAAAAACCATTGTTACCGATCCCTCATTGAAACTGAGCGCTAAAAATAGTACCAACGCTCAGGTATTCCGGCAAAAGATGATCGATGAAGGCCAACAACTCAGTGACAGGCTGGCTCAACTACTACGTAATGACGGGGGTTACGCCACTGCCAGTGCGGTGTTATTTAGCGAGGGGGGGATGGGGTTTATTCGCCACTTTTCCCCTGTTCAGCAGCTCAAGCCGCTAGTGATCATACTCGATAACCTGAGCTGTTTTGAAAAAAACCAGCGTATTGTGGTTTTTGACGGGGTGCAACGGGTAGTCGATACCTGGTCACGAGCATCGCTGCCTGACTATGAGCTGACGCGGCTGCGTGGCAACATGTACCTGGCGATAAGCGGTTGCCTGCCAGTGTTGAACCCGGCAAAGCGGGCTGAGGTTATCGGTTATCTGGTGGCCGAACTCAATAACATGTCGCGACCGGTTTTTCAGGCCACAACCTATACTCTTGCGCTACAACAGTATCGACTTTATCAGCAGATGCCCACTTTTGATCTCATTCGTTCATCATTAGACCTTTTATCAGCGGCTAACGCCTGTAGCGGTTCAACACGTGTAAAAATTATCGCAATGCTGATGGATAATATTATTAGTAGTGCAGATAATAGAGTGAATACGTTTATTTTTTTTGCTATTCACTCTATTTTAGCCAATCTGTCCAAGATAGACCGTCTAGAAATAGAAAAAAGAGTGGTTCATATAAAAGACATTCGCAGAATGAAATTTCAGATAACCGCTGAAAATCATCATATCATTTTGAAATAATTCGCTGCAATGAGATTGCCGCAGTAGGGTTTGTGTTTTATTATTGTTTTAATGAGGGTTATATGTTCGATTTTTTTTGCTGTTATACCGCTAAAAATTCTAATACTTATCGAGGAGAAGAGGCTCCTTGCACTGAATTACCCGGCCTAAGATTGAATTTGTTGGCAAAGGTAGACAACAGTCCGGAAAATAAAACGGGTTATACGCCGGTTAAGCGGGAGGGCAACCGGCCGTCTGATCCCGTCGCCAGCCTGCATGGCGAGGTTATGACGGTCGTTTTTCATAATGATTTCAATCGCAATTCCTTCGATAATAGGTTGGCCCCCAAACTACCGCCAAAACGGAGTGTGTCTACCATAGCACCACCCAATACTGGGGTTAACCCCGTTGCCACAGCAATGGCCCGTGTCCAGAGGGGTGCAGACAGCAACGAACCCCTAAAAAACTGTGCGATCAAGGAATTGCAACAATTGAAATTACAGCGGATTAGCAGTTTAAAGAGTCCAGCCCCAAGGTCGTTTCAGCCTATGTCACCTATGTCACCTATGTCACCTATGTCACCTATGTCACCGGTGTCGAGGTGATAACATGCGCGCCAGTCGCAAGCGTTACGCGACTATCGGTGGAGTCAACTCCCGGTACGGGCAGTATGCTGCTAAAGCGCAACGCCGTTAGATTTGGCGCAACTGTTGTTTATATTGAGTGACAGTATAATTAATTAAATTATTCACTATATAAATAGGTTAAATTAAACTTAATAAAGGTGCATGACTATCAATAAGTTTCGTGTATCAGGTTTGCGAAAATGTTGATATTATGGCTTGCTTGTTTTGAAATGCATTACATGCACAACTACCCTCGTGTTACCGCCAACTGATATAATTATATTTCAATGGATATTAGTGATGCAGGGTAATATTATATCAATCTATTAAATAGGTAATGACTATGTTTAGAATCCCCGGACTTTCACCACTTATCGAGATAACGCATCATACCGAACAACGGCCTGAGGCACATACGTTAAACAGCGCTGCTAATAGTCAGCTTAACCCGTCTACCCAGGTTAACGATGGCGGCGTTACCATGCCGGTTGATGTGCCGTTCCAACAGGCCGTATTGGTCACCTCCGCCCATGGTGAAAATAACGCCAATGAGCTGTCACTGCAGGATGATCCGCAGATGAAAACCTTGTTAGATAAGCCCGGTGCTGACCTACGCCAGGTCGTGGAACAGGCTAAAACCGAGGGAGCGGCGTTTTTAGCAAAGGTTAATCACGATACCACCATTGAAAAAGTCAACGTTGAGTATCAACGCATTGCTGACCAGGTCGAGACAGAAGGTCAGCGTATTCTTGACCAGGTTAACGCCGAGGCAAAGCGTGTGGTAACCGCCGCAATGAGCTTAACGCCTGACCAGGTGGCGCGCGAATTGGCAAGAGTTGAGGATAAGTTTATCCGTGCATTTGATACATTAAAACAACAAACCAAACCGACTCTTGAAAACCTGGCGCAGCAAGCAAAAGACGGCGTGGAAAAAATCAGTGCAGAAGCCAAAAGGGTACAAGAACAGGTGAATGCAGAAGCCAGAAGGGTGGAAGAACGGGCGAGCGCAGAAGCCAGAAGGGTGGAAGAACAGGTGAGCGCAGAAGCCAAACGGGTGGAAGAAAAGCTGAAGGAAGAAGCTAAACGGGTGGAAAAGCAGGTTAAGAATATTACCAAAAAATTAGGCTGGAGAAGATGAACATCGTGGGTTCTAGCAACCAAAACAGCCTGTGCTGAAAAGGGTGCCAATGCGCCTATTTCGCTAACCGGTGATCCAAAAGCAGATGAGCACAGGCAACAGACCGGCGCGGAAATTTGTGTTAATGCGGTTTTACTGCGTGCTGAAACCGATAAACGGGCCAGCGCCCAGGGCGGCGTCAGCCTTTATCTGAAACCGATAAACGGGCCAGCGCTCAGAGCGGCGTCAGCCACGATCATGGTTTTTTACGGCTAAGCCAGGCTGGGCCTTAGCCGGTTAACTCAGGCCTATGGCCGGGTTTTATCGCCGCCACGCCTTGGCGTGCTGGTATTATTGTTATTGATGGCGTTGCCGTAGCACCCCAATCACCCGGCTGAGATCCAGGTCTTGGTCTTGTAATAAGACCAGCAGGTGATAGACCAGATCCGCCGCTTCGTTGGTCAGTTCCTCGCGATCGTGCACGGTGGCTGCCAGGGCGGTTTCCACGCCTTCTTCACCGACTTTTTGCGCGATGCGTTTGGTGCCGCTGGCGTAAAGACTGGCGGTGTACGAGCTTTTTGGGTCGGCGGTTTTGCGTTCACCCAGCAGGGTTTCCAGGCTGTGCAGAAAACCCCAGTCGGTTTGCGCCGGCGAGAAGCAGCTGTTGGTGCCGGTATGGCAGGTTGGGCCGTCCGGGTTGGCCAGGATCAGCAGGGTGTCATGGTCACAATCGGGGTGAATACTCACCGCGTTGAGGAAATGGCCGGAGCTTTCGCCTTTGGTCCACAGTCGCTGTTTAGTGCGGGAAAAGAAGGTCACACGACCGGTCTGTTCGGTAATGCGCAGCGCCTCCTGGTTCATATAACCCATCATCAGCACTTCACCGGAAATGGCGTGTTGGATAATGGCGGGCATCATATTATCGGTTTTGGCCCAATCCAATTGGCCGCGCTGTTGTTCGGTTAACATAGTCTGATTTCCACTCCCTGTTGTGCGAGATACGTTTTTAACTCGCCAATATTAATAATTTGTTTGTGAAATACCGAGGCCGCCAGCGCGCCGTCCACCTCGGCATCACGAAAGGCTTCGAGAAAATGTTCGGGGGTGCCGGCGCCGCCGGAGGCGATCAGCGGAACATGGCACAGGCTGCGGATCAGTCGCAGTTGGCGCAGATCGTAACCCTGGCGGACACCGTCCTGGTTCATCATATTCAGGACAATTTCCCCCGCACCGCGTTGTTGCGCTTCTACCACCCAGTCAGGTGTTTGCCATTGGGTTATCCGGGTGCGGGTTTGGTCGCCGGTATATTGGTTTACCTGGTACTTGCCGCTGTCGGCGTCATACCAGGTGTCAATGCCGACCACAATACACTGTACACCAAAGCGATCCGCCAGGCGGCTGATCAGGCTCGGATCGGCCAGGGCCGGCGAGTTGATGGAAATTTTATCCGCGCCGAACGACAGAATTTTACTGGCCTGTTCCAGGGTTTTTATTCCGCCCGCGACGCAAAACGGGATATCGATCACTTCGGCCACGCGTTCGACCCAGCTTTGATCGACCACACGGTCGTCGGAGGAGGCGGTAATGTCATAAAATACCAGTTCGTCGGCGCCTTCCTCGGCATAACGCCGGGCCAGCGGCACGATATCACCGATAATTTCATGGTGACGAAACTGTACGCCCTTGACCACCTGTCCGTCGCGAACGTCCAGACAGGGAATTATGCGTTTTGCCAGCATGCGATAGCCTCCTCGACGGTAAATTTATCTTCCAGTAGTGCCCGCCCGACGATCACGCCGCGTACGCCGGTATCGATCAGCCGTTTGATGTCGTCCAGATTGCCGATGCCGCCGGAGGACTGGAAAGCAATGGACGGGTAGGCGGCGCAGATATCGCGGTACAGTGTGACGTTGGATCCCGCCAGGGTGCCGTCACGTGAGATATCGGTACATAAGACGTGCTTTAGGCCATAGGGTTGGTACTGGGCGATAACCTGTTCCAGGGTAATGCCGGAGTTCTCTTGCCAGCCACTGACCGCCACGTCTTTGCGACCGTCGGCGTTGATGCGCACGTCGAGCGCCAGTACCAAGGCGTCGGGGCCAAAACGTTCAAACCAGCGCTGTACTTCATGGGGTTGCCTGACGGCCGTTGACCCTACCACCACCCGGGTGGCGCCAGCATCGAGCAGCGCGGCGACATCGTGTGCATCGCGGATACCGCCGCCAATTTGTACCGGCGCGGGTGCGACGCCGGCCAGCAGGGTTTTCAGTAAGGGTATTTGGCGCGCCGCCGGGTCTTTGGCCCCGGTCAAATCCACCAGATGCAATAATTCGGCGCCCTGGCGGACATAGTCCTGCAGGCGGGGTAGCGGATCGCTGCCGTACTGGCGGCGTTGGTCATAATCACCCTGATGCAGGCGCACCACGACCCCATCGATTAAATCCAAAGCGGGTATGATCACCGATTACATCTCCAGAAAGTTTTTCAGCAGTTGGGCGCCGGCGGCACCGGAGCGTTCAGGATGAAACTGTACGCCGAAGAAATTATCCTGCTCCACCGCCGCCGTGAAGGGCTCGCCGTAATGCGTTTGGGCGATAGTCGCTGGGCACAACGGCATGGCGTAGCTATGGACGAAATAGAAATAGCTGTTGTCATCGATGCCGCGAAACAGGCGGTTATTGGCTTGGGGATGAACCTGGTTCCAGCCCATGTGCGGCAGCGGCAGACCGACGTCAGTCATGAGTTTGACCGGCGTATCGATAATGCCCAGCGTCGTGATACCGCCATTTTCATCGCTGCTGCTGCCCAGTAACTGCATGCCCAGGCAGATGCCCAGGACCGGTTGGGTGCAGGCTTTCACCAGCTCAATCAATCCGCGTTGTTGCAGTTGATCCATGGCCGCGCGGGCAGTACCGACCCCGGGCAGGAAGAGTTTATCCGCGTGCAATACGATGTCGGTCTCGCGGCTGACCACCGGCTGATAACCCAGGCGCTTCACGGCGGCGGTGACCGAGAACAGGTTGGCGCAGCCGGTATCAAGGATCACGACGTTCATTACAGCACTCCTTTCGAACTGGGCAGGGTGTTGCCTTGTACGCGGATGGCCTGGCGTAGGGTGCGGCCGAAGACCTTGAACAGACTTTCCACGCGGTGGTGATCGTTGTGGCCTTTGGTTTTCAGATGCAGCGTGCAGGCCATGGCATAAGACAGCGAGCGGAAAAAGTGCTCAACCATTTCGGTGCTTAAATCACCGACACGTTGATAAGTATACTCTGCTTTATATTCCAGATGTGGCCGGCCGGAGATATCCAGTGCGCAGCGCGCCAGGCACTCATCCATCGGCAGTACGAAACCAAAACGGCCGATGCCGCGTTTATCCCCCAGCGCCTGGTTGATGGCTTCGCCGAGCGCCAGTGCGGTATCTTCTACCGTATGGTGATCGTCGATATACAGATCACCCTTGACCTCAATCGCCATGCGAAAACCGCCGTGGGTGGCAATCTGGTCCAGCATATGGTCAAAAAAACCGACGCCGGTATTGATGGTGCTGCCGCCTTCGCGATCGAGCCAGACGTCCACATCAATGGCGGTTTCTCGGGTGACGCGATTGACATGGGCGTGACGATCGCGGCGGGTCAATCGATCACTAATCGCCGGCCAGTTGAGGGTGTCCGCCTGATAGCGCAGTCCGTTAATCCCCATATTGTGGGCTAACTGGATATCGGTCTCGCGATCGCCGATCACATAGCTGTTAGCCAGGTCCATTTGTTGGTCGTCCAGGTAGTCTTGCACCAGGGCGGTGTTGGGTTTGCGGCACTGGCAACCGTCGCTGGGCAGGTGGGGACAAATCAGTACCTGTTCAAACACGATGCCCTGCGAACTGAAGATGTGCATCATCAGGTTGTGTGGTGGATCAAAATCCGCCTGTGGGAAACTGTCGCTGCCCAAACCGTCTTGATTGGTGATCATCACCAGGCTAAAACCGGCCTGTTGCAAGGCCAGCAGCGCCGGGATCACGCCCGGCTCTAACCTGAGTTTATCCAGGTTGTCCACTTGGAAATCGTCCGGCGGTTCGCTGATCAAGGTGCCATCACGATCGATAAACAGCAATTTGCGTGTCATAAAACCTCTCCGCGGGTGCGTTCGGCGGCGACCGGCAGCGCGCGCAGGGCGGTGATCACCCGCGCGCACTCGGTTTTGGTGCCGATGGTAATGCGCAGGCAATCTTCCAGGCCCGGCTGACTACTTTGATTGCGCAGAATAATGCCCTGGTCCCATAAGGCCTTAAATGCCTGGCTTTCAGGGGTGAAACGGGCCAGCAAGTAGTTGCTTTCACTGGGGTAGACTTCCAGTACACAGTCGCATTCGCTCAAGGCTTGCGCCAGGTCGCGGCGTGCGTCGGTAATGGCGGCCACCCGGTCACGCATTAGCACCAGACCCTCGGCCGATAGCGCCTGTTCGGCAATCTCCGCCACCGGCAGCGACAGCGGGTAGGGCGCAATCACCTTGAGCAGCAGTTGGATCACCTCGGGGTTGGCCAGGGCAAAACCACAGCGCAGACCTGCCAGGGCAAAGGCTTTGGATAGGGTGCGCAGGATCACCAGATGAGGATAGTCGGCCAGCCATCCGGCCAATGTTGCCTGTGGGCAAAATTCGATATAGGCCTCGTCGGCCACCACCAGCGCGCGGCCGCGGGTGATCTCCAGCAGGTGTTTGAGATCCGCTGGGTTGATGATATTGCCGGTAGGGTTATTTGGGCTGCAAACGTAGACCAGTTTGACATCGGTCAGTTGCGCCTCGATAGCCGCCAGATCCAACTGCCAACCGGGCAGGGCAGCCACGGTGCGTCTGGTGATGCCAAAGGTCTCGGCGCTGACGGCGTACATGCCATAGGTGGGTGGGCAACACAGGATAGCGTCCTGTCCGGGCTCACAAAAGGTGCGGATCATCAGTTCGATGGCTTCATCAGCGCCGCGGCACACCAGTACCTGTTCCGGGCTCAGTCCGGCGTAAGCGGCGTAATTATTTATCACGCCTGGCGGTTGGCAGGCGGGGTAGCGGTTTAAATTGCCGGCATGCGTCTGGTAGGCCGTGGGCAACGGGTATTCATTGGCGTTCAGCCAGACGTCCCCGCTGCCGCCGAGGCGCCGGGCGGATAGATATGGCTCCAGGGCCAGTACATTGGCGCGTGCCAGTTGGCTGATGGTCATGATGGTTGTCTCCGTTCGGTCAACGGCTGCATGCCGTCCAGGTCAGTGGTGCCAGCGGCTGACAAGGCAGCCACTCGCAGCGTAACTGCATGTTTATGAGCCGTGAGCTGCTCAGCCTGGGCCAGAATTTCGATAGTCGGTGCCAGTGCCAGTAACCCTTGGGGGGTGAGATGCTGTACTGTCATGCGTTTTTGAAAATCCGCCAGTCCGAGACTGGAATAGGTGCTGGTATAACCATAAGTGGGCAATACATGGTTGGTGCCCGAGGCGTAATCCCCCGCGGATTCCGGCGACCAATCACCCAGAAACACCGAACCGGCATTGGTGATATCCGCCACCAGGCTTTCGGCGTCGCGGGTTTGGATGATCAAATGTTCCGGTCCATAGCGGTTGCTGATGGCCACGCACTGTGCCAGATCGCGGGTAATGATTAACCGGCTGGCGCCCAGCGCCTGGCGAGCGATATCCGCGCGGGAAAGCTGGGCCAGTTGCCTCTCGGTTTCCCGGGCCACTGCGTCGGCAATCGCCACGTCGGGGGTCAGTAGGATCACCTGTGAATCCGGTCCGTGCTCGGCCTGGGACAACAGGTCGGCGGCGATAAACGCCGGGGTGGCGCCGCTGTCGGCAATCACCAGCACTTCGGAGGGACCGGCCGGCATATCAATGGCCGCGCCACCTGATCGTTGGCTGATTTGGCGTTTGGCTTCGGTGACCCAGGCGTTGCCCGGGCCAAAGATTTTATCCACCTTGGCGATGGATTCGGTGCCAAACCCCATGGCGGCAATGGCCTGGGCGCCGCCGACCTGGTAGATATCCTTCACGCCGCACAGCTGGGCGGCGTATAAAATCTCATCGGCAATCGGCGGCGGAGAGCAGAGGATCACCCGCTGACAGCCGGCAATGCGCGCCGGCGTGGCCAGCATCAGCACCGTTGAGGGTAACGGTGCCGAGCCGCCAGGGATATACAGACCCACCGAGGCTACCGGGCGTGTGAGCTGGCGACAACGTACCCCCGGCTGAGTTTCCACATCCACCGGCGCGAGCTGCTGGGCGCGATGGAAGCAGTCGATATTCGCCACGGCGGCCGCCATGGCCTGTTTGACCTCCGGCGCCAGCCGTTGCGCTGCCTGCTCGATAGCCAGATCATCAACGCGCAGTTGTTCAGTGGCGGTGCGATCAAATTGCAGATTGAACTCTTTTATTGCCTGGTCGCCGTCCTGGCACACCCGATCGAGGATTGCGCTGACCGTGTCGCTGATTTTATCCGACGCGGCCACCGCCGGTCGGGCAAGGAGTTGCGTTTTCTGCGCCGGGGTACAGTCATCCCAGCGCACTGGGGTCGAGAAGGGGGAGGGGGTCATCGCCACTTACTCCATCATTTTTTCAATCGGCAGCACCAGAATCGAACTGGCGCCGAGGGCTTTGAGATTTTCCATGGTTTCCCAAAACAGGGTTTCACTGCTGACCATGTGCATGGCGACCCGTTGTTTATCACCGGCCAGGGGCAGAATAGTGGGATGTTCCGCGCCCGGCAGCAGGGCGATAATCTCATCCAGGCGTTCGGTCGGCGCATGCAACATAATATATTTGGATTCACGGGCCTGGATAACGCCCTGCATGCGCACCATGAGTTTATCCACCAGGGCCTGTTTGGCCACTGAGAGTTCGTTATTGCTTTGAATCAGGCACGCCTTGGAGCGGTAAATCACCTCAACTTCGCGCAGACCGTTGGCTTCAAGGGTGGCACCGGTGGACACCAGATCGCAAATGGCGTCCGACAGTCCGGCGCGCGGTGCCACTTCCACCGACCCATTGAGCAGGCAGGACTTGAAATTGATGCCCAGTTTGTCGAGATACTGTTTCAGCAGGTGCGGATACGAGGTGGCAATACGTTTGCCCTCGAGGCACTGGGGTCCGGTAAAGGGTTCATCGAGCGGCAGCGCCAGTGACAGGCGACAGGCGCCGAAATCCAGGCGTCGTAGCATATAATAATGGGGGTCTTCGCCCTGGGCGCGGCGATTGAGCAGTTCCTCTTCTAATACGTTCTCGCCGATGATGCCCAAGTCCACCACGCCGTCCATGACCAACCCCGGGATATCGTCGTCACGCACGCGCATGATATCGATGGGCATATTTTCCGCGAAGGCCAACAGGCGCTGCTGCTGTAAATTGATTTTAATACCGCAGTGTTCGAGCAACTGTTGGGTATCGGTACTCAACCTGCCTGATTTTTGCATCGCTATGCGTAAACGTGATTTGTCCAACATACATTCCTCTGCCCTAAAAAGTGATTGTTTTTGCTCAAAAAAAAACCCTCGGAAGTAATCTTCCGAGGGCTCTCTCTTAACATTCTGCGCCACTGGAAGATTTTATGTCTTCCAGCACCAAACGCCTGAAAGACTAGTCAGGGTGATGGTGATGATGGTGGTTAAACAGAACGTTATTCATGTTGGTTTCCATGTGCTGTGATTAAAATAACTTCCCATCGTATGACTCATGCGATGTAATATAACGTGTATGTTTAGGTGATACGTTACCTTGGCATTTAAGCTAACGATCTTTAGCGTAAAGTGCAACTTTTTTTTGCGATAGAAACATTCGCTGGAGTCTGAGAGGAACTATGAAAAAAATAGCCATTGTCGGTCTGGGTTGGTTGGGTATGCCGCTGGCGCTCTCGTTGCTTGCCAGCGGTTATCGGGTCACCGGTAGCAAGACGACTCCAGATGGTGTGGAAGCGGCGCGCATGTGCGGCGTGGAATGCTACCCGCTGTTGCTGACGCCACAAATCAATGCCGAACAAGACGATCTGGCGGCGTTGTTTCAGGTCGATGCGCTGATCATTACCCTGCCGGCCGGTCGCACCTCGGCGCGTGCCGAAGATTATTGCCTGGCGGTACAACAGGTGGTGGATAGCGCACTGGTCTATGAGGTGCCGCGCATCATCTTTACCAGTTCCACCTCAGTGTACGGTGATACGGTGGGCACGATGCATGAAGACAGTTCGTTGATGCCGGTGACACCAACGGCCAAGTGCCTGGTGGACCTCGAGCGTTGGTTGCACCGCCTGCCGAATACGTCGGTGGATATCCTGCGCCTGGCCGGGCTGGTGGGACCCAATCGCCATCCAGGACGGTTTCTGGCCGGAAGAACCCAACTGCCGGGCGGTTCCCATGGGGTGAATCTGGTTCACCAGTCGGATGTCATTGCCGCCATTGAGTTATTGCTTAAACTGCCCAAGGGCGGTCATATTTATAATATTTGCGCGCCCCAACACCCGGCTAAACGGGATTTTTATCCGGCCTGCGCACGTGAGCTGAATTTGGTGCCGCCGCTTTATTTGGCCGACGATGAACCTGATACCGGTAAGATTATCGACGGTAGCCGCATTTGTCGTGAACTGGGATTTGACTATCTTTATACCGATCCGGCGGCAATGCCAATGCGACTGTCCTAGACGGTGTGTGGTGCGCTGCACCACACCACAACGGTCGGCCGGTGATGGCCCGCCGGTGCGGATGGGGTTCTGCTGCAACTGCTCTTGCATCGCGGCGGATCCTGCTGCGACCTTTCGATTTGAGCACCAGTATTCGCTCATAGCTCCTGCATATAGTCAAATAACGCCTTGAGCAGGCGGGTTTTGGTTTCATCCGCTTCATGTTCGATATACAGCTGTTGTAAATTGGCCAGGTAGGTTTCCAGCGTCGCCTCGGTGAACACGGATTTACGGTACGCCAGCCAGCGCTGTTGCTCACCATCGTCGAGGGTCTGAGGAAAATTACGTGCCCGGTAGCGAAACAGCAGTGGCTCCAGGCGGGGATCGACAAAACTGATATCCAATGCCGGCAGATTGACCGGATCGGTTTCCAGGATGATCGCCATGGTACTGCGATCGGCCTCGCCGAAAAATCCGTCATATAATTGCGCATCAACGTTATCCGAACCGGCAAACGGCGCGGCGTCGGCAAACAGCGCCACCACTTTTTCGCGCACCTGCGGGTGTTCACGCAGCAGCCGCAGATTATCCAGGCAGCGTTGTCTGTCGATGCCCAGCCGTTCGGCATCTTGCGGTCGCAGCGTATTGGCCGGAGCCAATACCGGGCATTTATTGATATGCACCAGCTTAATCGGCACCGCTGATCGTGACCCCAATTCATCGCGCCGAGTGTACAGTCGGCTGCGCAGTTCATCGGCATCCAAGGTCAGTAATACCTCCATATCCCCGGCCAGGTCACAGACTATCAGCCCGTTCTGATTGACCGGATGCCAGGCCAGCGGGGCAATCCAGGCGGTATTGCCCCGTGCGGCACCAAACATGCCCGACACGTGGACCAGCGGTTTCATGGCGGCAATATCTACCAGGGTCTTCACCTGTTGTTTGCCCCGGTGCTGATAGAGGTAATCAAACAGTTTCGGCTGCGCCTGCCGGGCCAGCTTGGCCATGGCTAGGGTGGCATCAACATCGGCCATGGCGTCGTGCGCATGCGTATGTTCCACGCCGTTGGCCCGGGTCAGGTGCTCCAGCCGGAAACTGGGCAGACCGTCGTCGTTCAGCGGCCAGTTAATGCCCTCGGGGCGCAGCGCATAGCATGCCCGCATGACGTCCAGCAAGTCCCAGCGGCTATTGCCCTGTTGCCAGCTGTAGGCGTAAGGATCGTAGAAGTTGCGGTAAAAAATATTGCGGGTCACTTCGTCATCGAAGCGAATATTGTTATAACCCAGAATGCAGGTATCGGGCACGCTGAACAGCGCATGGATCCGGCGGGCAAATTCGGCTTCGTTAACCCCCTCGCGTGCCGCCTGCTGAGGGGTGATGCCGGTGATCAGTACCGCTTCGGGATCAGGCAGATAGTCGTCGGTGGGTTGACAAAAAAACACCTGCGGTGCGTCCAGCGGCTCAAAGTCCAGATCGGCGCGGATGCCGGCGAACTGCGCCGGCCGATCCAGCGCGGGGTGTTTGCCGAAGGTCTCGTAGTCATGTACCAGGAAGCTGGGTCGTTTTATCGGGTTGCTCACTGTTGCGTCATGTCCAATAGGGTTAGGCTGCGGTTTTTATGCTGACCATAACGGCCTGAGTATGGCATTAATTCTATCGCACCTGGCACGGATTAGCATGGTCTATTCACCCGCAACGCGAGATCTATTGGGGATCATGCCCAGTGACGTATTTGGCATGTTAATTATTTTGTACTGATTTATGTACATTTGCGGGTGCGTTTGGTGTTTATTAAGTTTGACCGTGTATGCTCTTATTCGCAAAAGAACATTGTTATAATAATGATTCTTAATGTAAATATATTTTTATATCGAATAAGAGGTTTAGGTCATGAATGTAAATACGGCGAGTAACGCTTTAGTCGATTTTGCGGGTAAAACATTTAAAAAGACATTTGGTGTGATTGGCCATGCGTTTAAGGAGAGCAGCAACCGTGATATGCAACGATCTCACGGGCACCATGGCGCAAGCTGGGAGGCAAAAGACGTTATTTCAGTAACAAAATATAAACCACTTACTAAACCACGGACTATCACAACTGATAATAAGTTATCTGCATTATCTCAAAATCAAGTAAAAACGCCTGTGAGCATAAATAAGTTAAACGCTGAACTCACCAAAGCGCATAATCCGCATCATCCTCAACAACAGCATTTCCCTAGCGGATATCAGTCCCTCTATCCTAGCCTTGACCTTGAATTTTTAATTCAAGGCATTATCCCCCCAAACCGTCGTTCTCATTAGAAATAAAGCGTTTAACAACAACCTATTTATGGAAATAAACCGGGCGTTTGACATTGATTTGTGTCGTGGCATGCCCTCTACTTATGTGTGGCATGGAACGTTATTTTTTACAGACCCCACTGTTGTTTTAAACCTTATTTAACGCAAAGGATACATCAACGTTATGTTGAATCTTAGTCAGTTGAATCCACTGAAACTGCTGCAGCAGTCTTTTATTTACTCTGCGAGGTTGGACCGTTCACGAGAATTATTATGGACTCATGTCATGGCAAGTTCGCTGCGTGACATTAACAACTCTGCCGTTACGGTAAATAAGAACTCTGTTATTACGGTAAAGCAGCAACCGGCACCGTTTATTAAGGCTGTTACGGTGAACATCGTCCCACAAACCAAGGTGAGTGCGTTATTGTTAGGGACTGTTGTTGATGCGTCTTCGCGTCAATTTTTATGCTCTGCCAATAGGATGATTAACCCACAGGAGGATACCTTGGCAAAAGCGTTATCCAGTTTGCGTTCGCCGGATAACCGCAATCAGCCTGCAACACCAAAAGCGAAAAGTTATTTACCGGTTAAATCTACCCTAATAAACAATATACAGGATAACCGCCTGTTTAAAAGAATGGCGGATCGGGCTGATCTCCCCTGCGCATGGCAAGGGACCACCCTTTTCGAACGGGAGATTAGACGTCATCCAGTATTCGTGCGTCTCCACTCACCGGAAAATACTGCCAATCTGTGTGAATCAGGTCAAAAAGCATCATGATCTGAGGTTAACGATGAAGACGTTCGAATACGTTGAAGAATACAGAATACCGTATGCATAATGTTTAATTTGTTATGTCGTTACCGGCCTTTTGTATGATGTATTAGGCATCAAGTTTGTCGGCATCCACTGTAGCGCTGGATGCCGTTCATCAAGATGATTTATGTGTTATCTCATCACGATGCTGTTGGTTAACGGCCATGGTGATGTGTACTCCAATCGTGACGCCCCCATTGTGACGAGTGCAGTTAACCCGCGCCAAACAGTGTAGCAGAAGGTGATATTTTGCTATCAAATAGTTAAATCTTTTCTAACCCATCACAAATACGCTGCTTTTTTCTTTCCAAGTTATTAAACCAATGTTATTAGAAACGGGAATATCACGGTTAAGTCATCAACCAGCCTAGGGTTTTTTATTACTTGAATAAATAATCAAGGAGCAGATGTATGCGTAACATTGCGTCGCATTTTGTGTGGGTTTTGGTTGCGGTTGCGGGTGCTTTTGGGTTGAGTGTGATTGCTTTACACCATGGCGAAAAGATCAATGCGTTGTGGATTTTGGTGGTGGCGGTTTCGGTTTATCTTATTGCCTATCGTTATTACAGTCGGTTTATTGCCAATCGGGTGCTGGGGCTGGACGCCACGCGCATGACCCCGGCCTGGCGGCATAACGATGGGCTGGATTTTGTGCCAACCAATAAATATGTGTTGTTCGGACATCATTTTGCCGCTATTGCCGGTGCCGGGCCCTTGGTCGGGCCGGTATTGGCGGCGCAGATGGGCTATTTGCCCGGCATGATCTGGATCTTGGCCGGGGTGGTACTGGCGGGGGCGGTGCAGGATTTTATGGTGCTGTTTGTTTCCACCCGGCGCGATGGGCGCTCGCTCGGTGATCTGATCAAGCAGGAACTGGGCACGGTACCGGGCGTGATAGCACTGTTTGGCACCTTTATGATCATGATTATTATTCTGGCGGTACTGGCGCTGATCGTGGTTAAAGCCTTAACCAACAGTCCATGGGGGGCGTTTACCGTGGGTTGTACTATTCCGCTGGCGATCTTTATGGGGATCTATCTGCGGTTTATTCGTCCAGGCAAGATTGGTGAGGTGTCGTTGATCGGTTTTGTGTTGCTGATGGCGGCCATCGTATTTGGTGGTGACGTGGCACGCAGTCCGACCCTGGCGCCCTATTTTACCCTCGATGGTAAACAGCTGACCTGGACGCTGATGATTTATGGCGGTATTGCGTCTATTTTGCCGGTTTGGCTGCTACTGGCGCCACGCGATTATCTGTCGACGTTTTTGAAAATCGGCACCATCTTCGGGCTGGCCATCGGTATTGTGTTGATTGCCCCGACCTTGCAAATGCCCGCCACGACCCGGTTTATCGATGGCTCCGGGCCAGTATGGTCGGGCGCGTTGTTTCCGTTTTTGTTTATCACCATTGCCTGCGGCGCGGTATCTGGTTTTCATGCACTGATCGCCTCGGGCACCACGCCGAAAATGCTGGAGAATGAGACGCAAGCCGCGTTTATTGGTTACGGCGGCATGCTGATGGAATCCTTTGTGGCCATTATGGCGCTGGTGGCGGCGTCGGTTATCGATCCGGGCATTTATTTTGCGATGAACAGTCCGGCGGCGGCGCTAGGCGGCAACACGGTGGAGGTCGCGGCGGCCACCGTCAGTGGCTGGGGTTTTGAGGTTACCCCTCAGATGCTAACCGACTACGCCGCCTCGGTAGGCGAAAACAGTATTGTATCGCGGGCCGGTGGTGCGCCGACCCTGGCAGTGGGTATGGCGCATATCCTGAGCCAGGCGGTGAGTTTTATCAGCATGGCGTTCTGGTATCATTTTGCCATTCTATTTGAGGCGCTGTTTATTCTGACCGCGGTGGATGCGGGGACCCGCGCCGGGCGGTTTATGCTGCAGGATCTGTTGGGCGTGGCGGTGCCGTCACTGCGGCGTACCGATTCATTGGTGGCCAATGTGGTGGCCACCGCGCTGTGCGTTACGGCCTGGGGGTATTTTCTCTATCAAGGCGTAGTGGACCCGCTGGGCGGCATCAATACCCTGTGGCCGCTGTTTGGTATCGCCAATCAAATGCTGGCCACCATGGCCCTAACGCTGTGTTTTGTGGTGTTGTTCAAGATGAAGCGGCAGGCATACGCCTGGGTGGCCGGGGTACCGATGATACTGTTGCTGATTTTTACCACCACAGCCGGATTGATGAAAATATTTTCCGCCGATCCGCGGGTAGGTTTTTTGGCGCTGGCGCGCAAATTCCAGGCCGGGATTGATCATAACCAGCTTATCGGGCCGGCCAAAACCATGAGTGAAATGGGGCGGTTGGTATTTAACAACCAGCTTAATGCCGGCCTGACCGCATTGTTTATCTTTGTGATGGTTAGCATCTTTTTATTTGGCCTGCGTGCGGCCTATCTCGCGTATGGCAAAGACAGTCGCAGCGATCGGGAAGTGCCGTATCAAGCGCTGCCGTTGACCAAATAATCCACACGGCCCGCCCTTTGACGGTGCGGGCCTGTCTATTGATCGACGTTGCGTTGTCCGAAGGCAGCGACATCGCGACACCTCTGTTTCAATACGTCTGCAACCTTGCAGTATGACGCGGGGTATCGGCAGTGAGCGCCCAACGCGCAGTAATGGGTGACAGATCATGCTCAATTTCCCGCTAGACTGGGATGTTGAGAATTAGTGCTGTGAAACACGGTAAAATTCTTTAAACTGTGCATTCCGCAAGTTTTTCCAGGTCAATTTCACGTGCGTTTGGACAGAAAAATATCCTCCTTTGAACACAGCATTTACCAGCACTATCGTATTGCTCACGGCCTGCGTATCGGTCTGGCTTTTGTTCTGACCTTTATGATCATCCGGATGCTGAACATTCCCGAGGGAACCTGGCCGTTGATCACCCTGGTGGTGGTGATGGGGCCGATTTCATTTTGGGGTAATGTGCTGCAGCGCGCCGGACAGCGGATTATTGGTACGGTATTTGGTGCCACCTCGGGATTGATTGCCCTGCGTCTTGAACTTTATTCGCTGCCGCTGATGCTGTTATGGTGCGGTGTGGTGATGTTTATTTGCGGTTATCTTACGCTTGGCAAACGGCCTTATATGGCGCTGTTGATCGGCATTACGCTGGCGGTGGTCTGTGGCGCCGGGGCAGGGGATATGCAGACCGCCCTGTGGCGTAGCGGTGATGTGATCATCGGTTCATTGTTGGCGCTGCTGTTTACCAGCATCTATCCACAGCGGGCGTTTATTCATTGGCGTATGCAGATGAGTTTTAGCCTGACGGCGCTAAGTAAAATTTATGCCGCCTATGTTTCGCCCAATGTTATCGAACGGCCACGGCTGAACGGTCGATTAAAAAAACTGTTGGGCGACGTGGTTAAAATGGGTGCGCTGGTGGCGCCTGCCAGCAAGGAGAGCGCCATATCCAGGGACGTTTTCGATGCGATACAGAATCTGAATCGTAATATTGTGTGTGTGCTGGAACTGCAAATCGACGCCTGGTGGGCATCGAGGGAGAGTCATTTTATTTTATTAAACGCCACTACGCTACGCAGTACACAAATGGTCACCTTGCGCACCCTGTCGACCCTGGCCAACGCGTTGCGTCAGGGTAATCCGGCACCGATTGTTGCCAATAGCGGCGAACTGACGCTGATTGCCGCTGAGCTAAAGCAACTGATGGAACAGGCTAGCCAACGTAACCAATTTGAAGCGCCGATATTCGGTTATGTTTGGCTGAGCTTGAAGTTGACGCAACAATTGGAGCAGATGGCACGGTTACTTTGCCAAGCGTTGCGTAAGCCATTGCCGCTAAAGGAAGATTGAAGTATGGCGAACACGGCAAAAGCGGGTAAAATAGCCCAATGCCATTGCAACTGATAACTGCTACTCTGTAAAGTAACGATTATCAATGCGCCACTGCAACCTTTTAACCTATGACGTGATCAAGGATATTAAAATGGACCATATCAAACCCTCTTTTCAGGATGTTCTGGAGTTCGTACGGATGTTTCGCCGCAAGAACAAGTTGCAGCGCGAGATCGCCGATAACGAGAAAAAAATCCGTGATAACCAAAAACGCGTGTTACTGCTTGATAACCTGAGTGATTATATCAAACAAGGTATGTCTATTGAGGAAGTGCAGGCGATTATTGCCAGCATGCGTACCGATTATGAAGATCGCGTGGATGATTACATCATCAAAAATGCTGAACTGTCGAAAGAACGCCGCGAGCTGTCGAAAAAATTAAAAGCCATTGGTGAAGCGAAGGCAATGGCCGCTGCTGCGCTGCCGGGTGACAAGTAAGTCGGTGTAATACGCATCGTATACTTGACCGCCAACGCACCTGCGACGTGGCGGGTACTAACATCGTTGCTGCCGTTTCCCGGCGGCAGCGATGTACGTCAAACGCCTGATGATTCACTGCGTTGGCGTCTTCGAGCAATTCGATTTATCTAGACTACAACCGCATCGGATGGTTTTAATGTCATGATAGGGCTTAGCGCAACGTCCGTAAACCCTGACCCAATCGGACGGGGAGATAATATTGCCCAATGAAATCCATTCAATAAATTATAATGATAAAACATCGATAAATAATCTCCCGATCCACCTAGAATAAAAAATGGGTGGCACAGGTGATCAAGCAATTATTACTCTTGAGAAAGAGGGGTATTTTATTGCATGCTAACGTTGAGTTTATCATTCAGTCGGGGCACTTGCTGCGGATATAACCTATCCATTACAATATAAAATCAATTGCTATATTGATTTTATTATAAATGATAATAGATGTAGTAAGTTATTTGCCGGCGGAAAAAAAACACATTTCCTATATTAAACACGCCAGTGGGTTTATTGAGGAACTGACAACGACATAAGCACATCGCAGGTATGTTATTTCATGATTTTTAGAAAATACGCGATCAGGATGCTATTACGTCCGGTTTTCATATTGTTTACGATAATGATTTTACTTCAATCAATGCACAATGCCAGGCTTTCGGTACCGTTGGTCCGATCGGCATTACCAAAACATCATTATCACGTGACATCGCCGTTAACCCGGCAGGACAATCCGCTGTGCGCGGTAAAAACCTGCCATAGTGGCGTGTCGCCAACGTATTGCCCTTGTCATCTGCACCAGGGTTACTTTACTCACACCCCGTTCCCTGCTGCCAGTAAGGATAGTCTTTGTCAAGGGATACCGGCACGAGATCAAAGCCTGTGCCGGTTTATTAACACCGGAACGCTGAAAAAGATGTTGAAACGCGTGACACGCAGTTGGCGGTGTTTGCCGTTCTGACGCGCTGATGGTCTGGCCTGTTGCCGGGTTATAACCTACATCATTCGAGTTGCAGGAAAACCAACGTTTATGCAACTTGACGTAAAACGGGCATATTTTGCTATAGTCCCAGATTGGGTTCAATGATGCACAACCGCCAGACGTTGGATATTGAGTTTGATGCTGGCGGCGGATTCATTAAATTGCCGTTGTTCCAACTCGTTTAAGTCCAGCTCGATAATCTGTGCAATGCCGTTTTGACTCAACACGGCAGGTACACCGATAGCCAAGCCTTGCTGGCCATATTCGCCGTCGAGCACACAGGAAACGGTGAGTGCCCGGTAACTGCTGGTAAACAGGTTGCGACAGATTTCGGTGATGGTGCCCGCTACGCCATATTCGGTGCAGCCCTTTTGCGAATAGATTTCAAAACCAAGTTGCCGGATACGATCGCCTAGCGCGACAAAATCCAGTTCCTGGCCGGTTTTCAGACGGCTGTACTCTTTTAGCGTCATGCCATACACCGTTGAATGTGACCATACCGGGAATTGCGTGTCGCCATGCTCACCGAGAATAAATGCATCGACACTTTGCGCGGCGATGTCCAGTTGTTCGGCCAATATACGTCGCAGACGGGTGGTATCGAGCCATACACCGGTGCCTAGCACCTGATTGCGCGGTAGGCCTGACAGTTTCCAAACCTGATAGGTAATGATATCGCAAGGGTTGGTGGCAATCAGAAAGATGCCGTTAAAACCATTTTGCATCATTTCCGGCACGATATGATTGACAATGCGCGCGGTGGCGTCCAGTTCATCCAGTCGGGTTTGCCCCGGTTTAAGCGCGCCGCCAGAGACGGTGATCACGGCAATATCCACATCGGCGCAGTCGCTGCTGGGGCGAGTGGCGATGGTGATACGGCTAGGCATATAAGCCGCCGCGTCGGCCAGATCCTGACGATGGCCTTGCGCCAATTGGCTGTTGAGATCCACCAGGATAATTTCTTCGCAAATCTGCTGGTTCAACAGTGCATAAGCGGCGGATGAGCCGACATTGCCGGCGCCAATGATCATGACCTTGCGTGGTTTCATGTCTATTTCCTTTGTGAATGATGCGGTTTGAAAGAACGATTATCTTATGATTAAAATGCTATTCTCATGCCGGTATTTATCCCCATGGTGGCGACGTTAACAAGGTATTTTTGATGCAAAGTCTGGAAAACCCGACACAACGACAGTCTGGACCGCAATTTGAATACGGCGCAAAAGAGCTGGCGTTCCTGGCCGGAAAAGATAAACGCATGGCTGAAGCCATTGAGCGCATTGGCATGATTTCCCGGCCACTGATGCCTGATTTGTTTACCGCCTTGGTTGGCACCATTATCGACCAACAAATCTCCACCAAAGCCGGTAAAACCGTCAACGCACGGCTGCAGGCTATGGCGGGCGCTTATACCCCAGCACGGCTTGAACAGCTGACGGCGGAGCAAATCCAGGCCTGCGGTATGTCCATGCGCAAGGCGTTGTATATTAAGGGTGTGGCCAGCGCCGCCATGAGCGGTGAGCTGGATTTGCCGGCGATCCACGGTTATTCGGACCAACAGGTTATTGACGCCTTGTGCAAATTGCCCGGTATCGGCATCTGGACGGCGGAAATGCTGATGATCTTTTCCTTGGGTCGGCCCGATATTCTGAGCTGGGGCGATTTGGCGATACGTCGCGGCATGATGAACCTTTACCGCCATAAGACGCTGACCCGCGAGCGATTTGAACGTTACCGTCGACGCTATTCTCCTTATGGATCGACTGCCTCGTTGTATTTATGGGCGTGTTCCACTGCGCCATTGAGTGCAAGTCCCGAGCCGCCGTTACTCACTTAGCGGTGCCGGTAGACTGATAAAAAACGCCCTGCGGGCATCAGCCGACAGGGCGTTTTTAGCTTGGGGACCGCGTGTTGGTTTCAGCGGTGTCGAGCCTGGAATGTGCCCTGCTAACGACGCTTTGCACGATAAGCCATTGGCCTGGTGCCACAGCTTCGTGGCACCACCCCACTGATATTAGGCGCTCAACCAGCCAAGCTTGATCACAAACAGTAGGGAAAGAATGATCAACGCGGCGTTAAGATCGCGGAAACGGCCGCTGAGTAATTTCACCACAGTCCAGGTAATAAAACCAAACGCGATGCCGTTGGCGATGGAATAGGTCAGCGGCATCGTGAGCGCGGTCACCGTTACCGGGGCGGCAACGGTAATATCCCGCCAATCGATTTCCGCCAGACCAGAGGTCATCAGTACGGCGATAAACAGTAACGCCGGTGCGGTGGCGAACGCTGGAACGCTCGATGCCAGTGGTGCGAAAAACAGGCTGGCCAGAAATAAAATACCGACGACGACTGCCGTCAAACCGGTACGGCCGCCGGCGCTGACGCCCGCAGCGGATTCGATATAGCTGGTGGTGGTGGACGTCCCCAGCAGAGAACCGAACAAGGCGGCGGCGCTATCGGCGATCAGGGCTTTGCCCATCCGCGGAATGTTGCCTTCCTCGTCAGTCAGTCCGGCGCGTTTGGTGACGCCGATCAAGGTACCGGAGTTGTCAAATACGTCGACGAACAGGAAAGCGAACACGACGCTGACCAAAGAAATGTTCAACGCACCACGGATATCCAATTGCAAAAAGGTGGGGGCGATGGACGGAGGCATAGAGACAACGCCGACAAATGGGCTAAAACCCAAGGCAATGGAAAGGAATGTCACCGCCAGGATGCCGATTAATACCGCGCCAGGCACGCGGCGGGCTTCCAATACCACAATGATAACAAAACCGAGCATGGCGAACAGCGGCGCGGCTTTACCTAAATCGCCTAATCCTACTAGGGTAGCCGGGTTGGCTACTACGATGCCCGCGCCTTCCAGGGCGATAATCGCCAGGAACAGACCGATACCGGCGGCGATTGCCGATCTTAACGGCAAAGGGATACTTCTGATAATCCATTCACGGATTTTGAAAATCGATAACGCAAAAAAGATCAGCGCCGACAAAAATACTGCACCCAATGCCACTTGCCAGGTGTAGCCCATGTGCAGCACCACCGTATAGGTGAAGAATGCGTTAAGACCCATGCCTGGGGCCAGTGCTATGGGGTAGTTAGCGATGAAACCCATTAACGCCGAACCAATGGCCGCAGCCAGACAGGTGGCGACGAAGACCGAGCCCTTGTCCATGCCGGTGGCGCTTAGGATTGAGGGGTTAACAAAAAGAATATATGCCATTGCCAAAAAAGTGGTCAGCCCTGCCAAAATCTCAGTTCGCACATTGGTGCGGTGAGCTTTTAATTGAAATAGTTTTTCTAACATGAATATTATCTCTATGAAGTTGTTAGCACAGCTTAAGCAATCGCTATGCCACTATATTCCGCCGGTGATTCAACGGACGCAAACGATGTCGCGGGGGCATTATATAGCTAATTGTGGGTGTTACAGCAGATTAATGCGCTATTGACTAAAACTTTCCGATCCTAATGGTTCAGCCCATTCCCTATTTTGGTGCATATGTTTCATTAGCGTGCATCATTGCCCCAGGGTGAGTAGGTTTCATTCGCGTGCGTCACTGCACCTATGGTGCGTAGTTTTTATTGGCATATCACGACCTCACCGAGGGTGTCGTTCTGCTCACGTTTTGTCCTCTCTTTTTGACGGCCTTCACGCTTTCGACAGAATAAATAAAGCAAAAGTTGAACAAAATATTCACATTATTTATACATAATATTGTAATTTATTTCATTCATAAGAAATAAATTACACGTTTTCGGGCTCGCAGTCCCGTATCAGTGCGGCCGTCGCGGTTGAGCCAGACCAACTTACTGTTATGCGGAGAAAAAAAATGAAAAAAGCACTTTTAACTCTCGCCTGTCTGTTTCCGGCATTGGCCTTTGTCGCAAACGTTAGCGCCAATGATTCGGCCCCGCAGTTCCGCTGTAAGCCAGGTGAAACCTACTACATGAACGTGATGGTTACCGGGGTTGAATATTGGTTTCCGGTCTATGAAATGTTTAAACAGGCGGCGCATCAGCTAGGTTGTAAAACGGTATACGGTGGTACGCCGGCCTATGATGTTAACCAGCAACTGGCCAGCTTCGAACAGGTATTGGCGCAAAAACCAGCCGGGATTTTTTTGCATCCGATGAATCCTGATCCTTTTATCGAACCAATAAACCGAGCTGCGCAGGAGGGTATACCGGTAGTGACTTTTGCCGCTGATTCCCCCAACAGTAAACGTGTTGCTTACATTACGTCGGATAATTTCCGCGAAGGCCGGGCGGCGGCTGATCTAGTGGCCAAGGCAAGCCAGGGGAAAGGAGAATATGCGGTACTGGAGAATCCCGGTCAGGATAACCACGATCGGCGGGTCAGCGCTTTTATCGATGAAATGAAAACCCACTATCCCGACATGAAACTGGTGGCGCGGGCGGCGACCAACCAGGATGCATCCAAAGCGTATAATGCCGTATTGTCAATCTTGCAGGCCCATCCCAACCTGTCGGTGTTGTTTATGCCGGAGGCCAGTTCGGCTATCGGCGCAGCGCAGGCAGTGGTAGAAAACGGCGGTAAGGTCAAGGTCATTACGGTGGATGTGAATGCCAAAGTGTTGGATATGATCAAAGCTGGGCAAGTTTATGCCGCTATTGATCCCAACCAAGGCGTACAAGGTTATATGGGGTTTATGACACTGTTCCTTGCGGCCCATCCCGAATTAATTGATCCCATGAACGATGCCAAACGCACTGGTGTCAATCCGTTCTCGTTCCCTCTATTGGACAATGGCTTTGCCATCGTCACCAAAGAGAATGCCGATGATTTTCGCTGGGACCGCTATTTAAAACGCCGTGGTAGCAAAGGCATTAATGAATAGGGGGTCGGTTATGTCTATTTTACCGCCATTAACACCGACCTTGCCATCGGCGTTGCGCCTTAGTGGGATCTGTAAATCTTTCGGGCCAGTTCGCGCGTTGCATAATGTCAACTTTGAGCTGGCGGTGGGTGAAATTCATGCCCTGGCCGGCGAAAACGGTGCCGGAAAATCGACCTTAATGAATATTATCGACGGCATTATCAAGCCTGATGCCGGCGAGATCCGGGTGGGGGGCCAGGTGGTAGCGATCCGCCGACCGGCTGATGCCCAGCGATTGGGCATTGCGTTGGTGCATCAGGAAATCGCGCTCTGTCCGGATATATCGATTTATGAAAATATCTATATGGCCCATATCAATACCGCCGGGAAAATCTGGGTCAACCATGATGAACTTCGCCGTAAGGCGCAAAAGATAATGGATCGCTTGGCGCCGATCCCGGTGAGCGCTCGGGTGGGCGATTTATCGCTTTCCCAGCAGCAGTTGGTGGAAATAGCCAAGGCGTTGACGCTGGAGTGCCGAATTCTGATCCTGGATGAACCCACCGCGGCGTTGACTGAGCCCGAAGCGCAACGGTTGTTTGCGATTATTCGGCAACTGCGGGCCGACAATCTATCGGTGATTTATATCAGCCATCGCATGGGCGAAATATTTTCCCTGTGCCAACGGATAACCATTATGCGTGACGGTTGTACCGTCGGTTGTGATGATCTGGCCACTATGACCTCTGATCGGGTCATTACCCGCTTGGTGGGGCGCGAACTGACGACGCTTTATCCGGCCAAACGCGCATCATGCCAACACCGAGATCCGGTGCTGCAGGTTGACGGGTTGTCCGATGATCGCCGATTTTTCGATATTTCTTTTCAACTGCGCCCGGGGGAAATCCTTGGTTTCGGTGGGCTGATGGGTGCCGGACGTACGGAGATCGCCCAAGCTATTTGCGCTATCGACCGTTACCGCCGCGGCACCGTGGCGATTAACGGCCAACCGGTCCGATTTCGGCATTACTCGGATTGTATTGCCCAGGGTATGGCGTACCTGTCTGAGGATCGCAAAGGTGCGGGGCTGTTTTTGGACATGCCCATTGACTGGAATATCTCCGCGCTGGATATCGCGGCAGTGTCCGGTAGTTACGGTTTTCTACGTCGGGGTGTTGAGCGGCGGCAGGCAGAGCGTCTGGGCAAGGAGGTGCAGTTAAAAAAGGGGCAGTTGAGCGATCCGGTGTCGTCGTTATCCGGCGGCAATCAGCAAAAGGTGGCGTTAGCCAAAGTATTGTCGATCAAACCCGCCATTTTGTTTCTTGATGAACCGACCCGCGGCGTTGATATCAGCGCCAAAGCGGAAATCTACCAGCTCCTGCATGCCTTGGCACAAAGCGGCGTGGCACTGGTGGTTATCTCATCGGAGCTGCCGGAGCTGATTGGCCTGTGTGACCGCGTTCTGGTGATTCATGAGGGGCGAATCGGTGGCGAAGTGCGCGGTGACGAACTCACAGAACACACAATCATGCGTTTCGCCGCCGCCGGCGCGGCAGCATCATTAACAGGAGCATCCGCATGACCCTAAGCTCACAATTTGTCATGTCCAAGGTACGTCATTCACCATTGCGCTGGATCGGCATATTATTCAGGCAGCGTGAAGTGGGTTTGATGGTCATTATCCTGACGATTTTTATCATCATGAGTTTCACCTCACCCTATTTTCTGACCTGGGCCAATATGAAAGCCATGCTGTTGTCCTTTTCAATCGAGGGCATCGTGGTGGTGGGCATGACCATCCTGTTGATTGTCGGCGGCATTGATTTGTCGGTGGGATCGGTAGTTTGCCTGTCCATGGTGGTGGCTGGACAGTTATTCCTGGCCGGTGTTGACCCCTGGATAGCCAGTTTGTTGGGGCTGGCGGCGGCGGCGCTGGTCGGTGTGCTGATGGGGATTATGGTAACGGTGGTCGGCCTGAGCCATTTTATTGCTTCTCTGGCTGCGATGGTCATTGTGCGTGGGTTATGCATGATTATCACCCAGGGTACACCACTGTCGCTGTTTACTCTGCCCACCAGTTTTAAGTTTATCGGGCAGGGTACGCTGCACGGTGTGCCGTTCGTGATTATCCTGTTTTTTATACTGGTGGTGGTATTTGATGTCCTACTGCGCAAGGCGGCGGTATTTCGTAAGGTGTTTTACACCGGCAGCAATGAGCGCGCGGCGGCTTACTCTGGCATTCGCGTGGCAAAGGTCAAATTAATGGTGACGATCTTAACGTCAGCCCTGGCGGGGCTGGCGGGTATCATTTATATGGCGCGTCTCGGATCGGCCACGCCGACGTTCGGCGTTGGCATGGAACTGAACGTTATCGCCGCGGCGGTGATCGGTGGCGCTAGCCTGAAAGGCGGTACCGGCTCTATTCTTGGCGCGGTGCTAGGGGTAGCGCTATTGTCCATCGTGACCAGTTCGTTAATTTTGATCAATGTTTCGGTTTACTGGCAGGATTTGATTAAGGGCTTGATCTTGTTGGCGGCGGTATCGATGGATCACGTGATGAATAAATATCGTTCCGCCTGATGTTTTTATAACCTTCGTTTCGCGGGAGCTATTGCCCATGGATAATGATATTGAGTTACCGCCGTTTACCCTGACACGCCAGATCTACCGGGTACTGGTGATGTATTATCTGGATGGAAAAAAACAGTCTGACATTGCCGAAATTACCCACTTATCGGTGGCGACGGTTAACCGCATGATTCGCCAGGGACGCGATTCCGGCATGGTGGAGATCACTATTAAATCACCGTTTCTGTCCGCCCATCAGTTGGAACGGGATCTGGCCATGGTTGGCGGTCTGCAAGAAGTCATTGTGGCACCGAATATTACCGGCGGCGACGAGGGGGATTTGCAGGTAGTAGGCGCGGCAGCGGCGGAGTTTTTGCTGAGTAGGATCAAGGATGGCGATGTGATCACTCTGACCGGTGGCAAAGGGGTCAGTGCGATGGTTGATGCGTTGTCCACTGCACGTAAATTCCGGGTGGACGTGGTGCCGGCACTGGGGTGTGTCCAAGGCAAGCATTATACCGATGTCAACCATGTGGCCAGTGAACTGGCGGCCAAACTTGGCGGACGCGCTTATCAAATTCATGCTCCGCTGTTTGCCGATACACCTGAGCAACGCCAGATGCTGATGGATATGAGTCAGGTACATCACATATTGCAACAGGCGCGCGACGCGAGTATAGCCATCGTGGGGCTGGGATCGATCCATAGCTCCAATTCCAGTTACTATGACCTCAATCCCTCGGTACTGCACGCCTCCGCCAGTGTGGAATCCAGCGGTGCGCGTAGCGAACTTCTGGCCCATTTGCTGGACGAGCAGGGGCGGCCGGCCTGCTTTACGGATAATCAACGGCTGGTGAGCCTGACGCTGGAAGAGCTGCGGAAGATCCCCTTTTCTTTTGCCGTGGCAGCGGGCAGTCATAAAGTTGAACCCGCCAGTAGCGTGCTGCGAGGGCGCTATCTCAAAGGTATTGTCACCGATGAGTCCACCGCGGCCGGCATTATTGAATATTCGCAGACTCTCAACGGCCAGCAGGAGACGCCAGTATGCTAAACAGTGACGCTTGTGACCGTGCCGAACGCCTGGCTAAGCTGCGGCGCCGCGATGAAATTCCGGTGCTGATCGTCGGCGGCGGTATTAACGGCATCAGTACCTTTCGCGAGCTGGCGCTGCAGGGGGTTCCAGCGATCATCGTTGAACAGCAGGACTGGTGCCAAGGCGCGAGCGGGGCACTATCGCGCATGATTCACGGTGGGTTACGCTATCTTGAAACGGGGGAATTTACCCTGGTCAAGGAGTCGGTGACTGAACGCGATCGTTTGCTGAAAAATGCGCCACATTATGTCCAACCGCTGCGAACCACCGTGCCCATTGATGCTTATTGTTCCGGACTGGTTAACGCGGGTAAGCGGTTCCTGGGGTGGTCGGAACGGCCTTCACGGCGTGGCGCGCTGGTTATCAAGGCTGGACTGACGCTCTATGACCTGTATACCCGTGAAAGCGGCGTTATGCCGCGCCATCATCTGGCGGGGGCAAAAGAAACCCGGCGCCAGTGGCCAGCATTTAACGATTGGGTTAAATGTAGCGCGACCTATTACGATGCCTGGATAAATTATCCCGAACGGTTGGGATATGAATTAATCGAAGACACTGAACAGGAAAATCCTGAGGCTTTGGCGCTCAATTATCTCAGTGTGGTGGGCCATGCAAATGGGCGGGTCACCCTGCGCGACGAGTCCACCGGCGAGCGGTTTACCTTGACGCCGCAAGTGGTAGTCAATGCCACCGGCGCTTGGGTGGACCAGCTTAACGGTGTACTGCTGCCGCCCGCAGAAACTGGGAAAATGATTGGAGGTACCAAAGGTTCTCATTTGATTATTCGGTGCCCCGAGCTGTTGGCGGCCTTGCAAGATGGCATGGTGTATTATGAGAATCAGGAAGGCCGGGTATGTATTTTGTTTCCTTATTTTGGCCATGTACTGGTGGGGTCGACGGATATCCGCACCGACGATCCCAATGATGTGATCTGTAGTGGCGATGAAGTGCGTTATATACTCGATTCCCTGCGTTTTGTCTTTCCGCATATTGATATCGCCGATAAGGATATTCTGTATACCTTCGCCGGAATTCGGCCGTTGCCGGTCAGCGATACGTCTGTTAACGGTCGAATCTCACGCAATCACTCATTAAAAACCATTGCCGCGGCCCCGGGTCGACCTTTTAGCACGGTTTGTCTGGTCGGTGGCAAATGGACGACGTTTCGCGCGTTCGGTGAACAGGCCGCGGATCGGGTACTCACGTTGATAGGTGCGCGGCGCATCGTATCCACCGTGGATATGGCCATCGGTGGCGGCCGTAATTTTCCCATAGCCGGTGCGCGCGCAGCCTGGATTGACCGGCTAGTTGCGCAATATGGCCTGACGCGGGGGCAGGTAACGCGCTGGGTGGAGCGTTATGGCAGCCGGATTGAGCAGTTATTGCCGTTCGCCGCGCAATCTCACGACCGACCGTTGAAAAATCGGCCCGACTATACGGTAAATGAGTTGCGCTGGATAATGGTTTATGAGCAGGTGGTGGTGCCGGAAGATCTGCTGGTGCGGCGCACGGCGATGGCTATTGCCGGCCAATTGACCTGTGCGCTGGTTGAGGAGATCGTCGAATTGTTCGCCGCCGAACGCGGCTGGGACCACACTCTGGCGCAAACCCACTTGCGTCGTACCTTCACGCACTTGGCCAGCTATCACGGGTTAAGTGCGCTAAGCGATATAGCCATCGAGGACCCATTAGATGTCAGTCAATCATAAAGTCAGAATGAATCGCTTGTTTCGTCAAGGTAAATGCCTGGATGTCGCCATCGATCATGGTATTGCCAACGAACCGGATTTTTTAGTTGGTCTGGAGGATATGGCGGCGGTGATGACGTCGCTTATTGCCGCCGGACCGGATGCTATCCAGGTGAATTATGGTCAGGCGGATCTTTTGCAGTACGCGCTTGAGCCTGATAAGCCGGCGTTGGTGATGCGCGCCGATGTGGGTAATGCCTATAACACCTTCCGGCACCGCGAGATGTGGGCGGTATTGCACAATCCCGACGAGCCGATTCTGGCGGCGCTGCAAATGGACGCCGTGGCGGTGGTGGCCAATCTGTATATGATCCCCGATGAACCGGGGATATTTCGGCAATGCGTAGAGAATATCGGCCGATTGCGTCATGCCTGTGACCGCTATGCCATGCCGTTGATGATCGAACCCTTGGTTATGGCCCCGCCGGGAAAGGGCCATGCCTATATTTCCCTGGGTGACGTGGAGAAGATGGTGCCGTTGGTGCGTCTGGCCCGTGAGTTGGGTGCCGATATTGTCAAAGCCGATCCGACCGAGCGGGTGGAAGATTTCCACCGGGTGGTGCAGGCGGCGCGATGTCCCACACTGGTACGCGGCGGCGGCAAAGATTCGCTGGAGGCGGTGCTGACCAAAAGCGCTGCACTCATGAGCCAGGGGGCATCAGGACTGGTTTATGGCCGCAATGTCTACCAGCACAGTAATCCGTCCCAGGTAGTGAGTGCGTTGATGGCCATTGTTCATCAGGGGGTGGATGGGCCAGGTGCGCTGGATATTTACCACCGGGCCTGAATCTGTTCCGGCGCTTAAGCCGTGCGCCGATCGTTGTATCCTCCATCGGGAGAATAAATATGGTCGACTGTTTGATGGGCATTGACGCCGGCAATACGATGATAAAAGCGGTTCTGTTCGATTTACAGGGGCGTGTATTAGGCGTGGGCGAGTGTGGTGGTACCACACATCAGCCTCATCCAGGCCATGCCGAACGTTATTTTTCGGAGATATACCAAGGCGCCGGCGGCGCAATCCATGATTGTCTGGCGCGGGCCGGCGTCCGGCCGCATCAGGTGATCGGCGTGGGTGCTGCGGGGCATGGCAACGGCTTATATGCTCTTGATCGACATCAGCAGCCGCTGATTGGGATTCAATCCATTGATAGCCGTGCCGCCGGTAGGGTGAGTGAGCTGGAACGGCTTAAACTCAGTGACGCAATTTATCGCCGTTCGCTGCAAAAACCCTGGGCGGCAGCGACGCCGGTATTGCTGAGCTGGTTAAAATGCCACCATATCGAGCTTTACCGCCGTATCGGTACGGTGCTGTTTGCCAAGGATATCATTAGCCATTTTTTGACCGGCGTGGCATCAAGCGATGTGTCGGATGCTGCAGGGGCGGGTTTATTACACTACGCCACCCGCGGGTATGATGCCGAGCTGATGGCGCTTTACGATCTAGACGATGCCATGGCGTTATTACCTTGCCTGCGTGAATCCTGTGACATTATCGGCCATATCACCAACGCCGCAGCCCGGTTGACGGGTCTGCCCGCAGGCATTCCGGTAGTCGCTGGGGTTTTTGACGTGGTGGCCAGCGCTATCGGCTCGGGGGTGGTACATACCGGCGATGCTTCTATCGTCGCCGGTACCTGGAGCATCAATCAGGTCGTGGTGGATGCGCCAGATTATCAACGTCCGGTGTTTATGAATTCCATCATTGAGCGCGACAGGTATATGGCGATTGAGGCCAGCGCTACCTCGGCCGCTAATCTTGACTGGTTTGTGCGCGAATTCGCTAACAGCCCTGAGGGTGCAGAACGCTGCAGCGCCGAAGTGGCGATGGTCAAACCGCATACGCATTTGCCGCTTTACCACCCTTATCTGTATTCCGGTCGTAAAGATGTACCGGCAAAAGCGGGATTCTACGGCATGAGTGGCTGGCATACCCGCGCCGATATGTTGTATGCCCTATTTGAAGGTGTCACCTTTGCCCATCGGGCGCATGTCGATCGTTTACGCGCCGCTGGCATCGTATTTTCCCAGGCGACACTGTCGGGAGGCGGCGCGCGCAGTTGCGTTTGGCCGCAAATGTTCGCCGATGCCCTTGGCATTCCTATTCGCGTCTCGGAATGCAGGGAAACCGGCGCACTGGGTGCGGCTATCTGCGCTGGCGTCGGTGTTGGTGTCTGGCGGGATATGTCGGCTGGTGTGGCGCAGGCGGTACAGCTCAATCCACAGCTATTTTTGCCCGATGACGACCTGTATTCCTTTCACAGCACCCGTTATCGGTTGTTCAAACAACTGGAAACAGCGATGAGTGGGTTATGGCAAACCAATGACAACTCAACGCTGGTCACCACCGACCCGTTGCCCTGAGACGCTTACCCGATTCGAATATCAGTTATCCTGATGAGTTAAGGCCTGCTAATCTTAGTAATAAATCTCATCAGGAGCAGGCTTATGTTCGATAATCTTGCCGTCTGTCAGGCGGTGTTAAATGCGCTGCCTGACGCGACCTTGTTAAAAGACCGGCAGCAGCGGCTGGTGTTTTTAAATCGCAAAGCGTGTGAATTATTAGGCAAAACGGCGGCGGAAATGCTCGGCAAAACGGCGTTGGAGGGTTTGCCTGCGCCGTTGGTGGCCGATATCCTGGCGTACGATCGGATAGTGATGGAAACCGGCGAACCGGCGGAGTTTGAGGAACAGTTTATTAATACTGGCAACGAGACACTGACCTTTGTTGTACGCAGCACCCGCATTTATCTGTTCTCGGAGCCCTATCTGTTGGTGAGCCTGAATGACATCACCGCCCTACGTGCCGCCGAGTCTCAGACCCGTTTTCTGGCTTATCATGACATATTAACGGGGTTGCATAATCGAACCGCGCTGTATGACCAACTTAATCATGCGTTAGTGCCGGTTACGGTTGATGAGGGATTGGTCGGCGGGTTGTTGGTGCTGATGGATCTCGATGGTTTTAAAAATATCAATGACACCTATGGTCATCAGGCCGGGGATTATGTGCTGTGCGAGTTTGCCCGGCGCTTGCAGCAGGTCGCACCGGTGGGGAGTTTGGTTGCCCGAATGGGTGGTGATGAGTTTGCGTTGATCATCCAGCACACCTTGAGCATGGATGCGGCGCAAGAACTGTGCCTTAACATCGTTAAACTGACCCATACGCCGTTTAGCCTGCTCGGCGCCTCACTTTATGTGAGCGTATCGGTGGGTGCGACATTTACCGGTCAGTTTGACATTACCGCCGGGGAAATGCTACGCAAGGCCGATGCGGCGTTGTATGAAGCGAAACGACAGGGTAAAAATGTGCACTGCTTTTACTCCGAGTCATTGGATGCCAGCGTGACCAGCAAACGGCGAATGGAAAAAGCTTTGGCGCTGGCAATCGCCTGCGGTACACAGATTACCTGCGCTTATCAACCGTTAATCCGCTCTGCCGATAATAAAATTGTCGGCGTTGAGGCGCTGGCACGCTGGTCGGATGCTGATCTGGGGGAGATCTCGCCGGTTCAGTTCATCCCTCTGGCAGAGGAAACCGGCCAGATTATCCCCTTAGGACAAATGATTTTACGTCAGGCCTGTAGGGATATGCGGCAATGGGATGACTTGTCGGTGTCGGTGAATTTGTCGCCGATCCAGCTGCGTGACGGTGATTTTGCCCAGAGAGTGTTGTCTATTTTAGCGCAAGAGCAGTTCCCTCCCGAACGGCTGGAGTTGGAGCTGACTGAAACAGCAATAATGAATTCGGATGACAACGGCAAACAGCAGTTGGCGTTACTGCGCAAAGAAGGCGTGCGCATTTCCCTTGATGATTTCGGCACCGGTTACTCGACCCTGAGCTTGCTAAAAGACATTGCAGTTGACAGCGTGAAAATCGACCGATCCTTTGTGCAGTTTGTTACCCAGTTAAAAGATACCGCCGCCATCGTCACAGCAGTATCCAATCTGGGGGTTAAGCTTAACCTGCAGGTGATTGCCGAAGGGGTGGAAACGAAGGAACAACAGCAGTTTTTGCGCGATGCCGGTTGTACGCAAATGCAGGGTTTTCTGTTTTCCAAACCGCTGGACAAAGAGGAGTTCGAACGTTTTTTTGCCTCGGTTGCCGAGGAAAAACCACCTGTTGATTGACGGGGGCTTATCTATATGTCTACTCATTGTAGATACTTGTTTGTCATCAGGAGATCCGTATGCATACCCAGGCCATTTTACAAAAGTGGGGTAACAGCATTGCGCTGCGCTTATCGGGAAATTTGAAAACCATCCCGCATTTTGCCGCCGGAGATACGGTAAATACCGCCCAGCGCTGATTCTTTCTCATGAAACCTATAATCGGCTCACCGGGCTGGTGATCTGTTGCCCGATTAGCACCAGCGTCAGAGGCGTACCGACTGAAGTTGCTGTCACCAATCTTGGTGACCCCTGTGTTGTGGCCACCACGCTACTTCATACCCTGGATTGGCGCCAGCGCAAAGCCAAGCTGATAGTTGCGGCGGAGCCAGGGCTTTATGACGAGGTGCTGGCTAGGGTTGTGACGCTTATTGGCGGCGAGCATTTGTTCGCGCAAGCCTAAGGTCATTTATGGGTGAAACGCCGGCCGTTTCCGGCCGGCGATAGGCGCATCAGTTCAGTTCACGTACGTCGAAGCTGACTTCAGGATTGACGTCGGCGTCGTAGTCGACACCGGCCAGTCCGAAACCGAACAGCCGCAGAAACTCGTTTTTATAACCCTGATAATCCGTTAACTGATAGATATTATCATTGTTAATTGTAGACCAGAGATCGCGGCAGGCATCCTGCACGTCGTCCCGCAGTTCCCAATCATCCAGGCGCAGGCGGTTTTTTTCATCGGTGGCGGGGGACTGACCGCTGTACAAGCGAGTAGCGAACAGGCGTTGGATCTGCTCGATACAGCCTTCATGAATGCCAAGTTCCTTCATGATCTTAAACGCCATGGAGATGTACAGCGGCATCACCGGGATGGCGGCAGAAGCCTGGGTCACTACGGATTTAAGTACCGCGACATAAGCGTTACCGCCCAGGGGTTTAAGTTGGGCGTCGATAGCATGAGCGGCACGGTCCAAATCTTCCTTGGCTTTGCCCAAGGTACCGTGCCAGTAAATGGGCCAGGTCAGGTTGGTGCCGATATAAGAGTAGGCCACCGCTTGCGCGCCTGACGCCAGCACCCCGGCGTGTTGCAGCGCGTCCATCCACAGTTCCCAATCCTGTCCACCCATGACCTGAACGGTATCGGCGATTTCCTGAGCGTTGGCGGGTTCGACTACCACATCGATCAGTACGTCTTTATTGGTATCCAGAGCCGTGGATTTATAGGATTCGCCGATAGGTTTCAGGGCGGAGCGCACCAGTTCACCCGTCTGTGGCAGTTTACGCACCGGCGAGGCCAAGGAGTACACCACCAAATCGATTTGGCCGAGGTCCTGCCTAATCAGATCGATTGCTGCCTGGCGGCACTCATCGGAGAAGGCGTCGCCGTTGATGCTTTTGGCGTACAGTCCCGCTTGCTTGGCCGCTTTGTCAAACGCGGCGGCGTTATACCAACCGGCCGAGCCGGTTTTTTTATCGGTGGCCGGTTTTTCGAAAAAGACCCCAAGGGTGGCAGCATCGGATCCGAAAGCAGCATTAATGCGCGATGCCAAGCCGTAACCGGTAGATGCGCCGATCACCAGCACCCTTTTGGGTCCGTTTGCCAGTTTGCCTTGGGATTTCACATAGGCTATTTGCTCACGCACATTGGCTTCGCAACCGACGGGGTGAGTAGTAGTGCAGATAAAACCACGAATTTTAGGTTTAATGATCATAGGATAATTATCACGCTCGTTCGAAAACAGTGGCTAAGATACCTTTTTTTTATCCGCTTGAGGATCGCTATGTTAACGATTGGCATAAAAAAATGACGGAAATAGCGATTTTTTGTGCGAATGATGATGGCTGGCGACGGGGGCAGACAGCGAAAATATGCGGCATGGCAAAACAAAAGCTTGGGGAGAAAATGAAAGGTCAGTTAAGCAAATGAACCCAGGCTATGCAGCCCGGGTTCTGGCAGTAAATTAGAACTGATATACCACACCCAGCGCAACAACGTCGCCGCTGTTGATGCCTAAGCGATTGTTGTCATCAATTTGGTTGATGATGTAGTCAACATAGGTGGACATGTTCTTGTTGAAGAAATAGGTGGCGCCGACTTCGTAATAGTTGAGCAGGTCAACATCGCCGATGCCTTCAACATCCTTGGCCTTGGACTTGGTGTAACCAATGGACGGACGCAGGCCGAAATCGAATTGGTACTGCGCAACCAGCAGCATATCCTGGGTTTTGTTGGCAAAACCTTCCGCTGACGCACCGTTTAACAGGGTGCCGTCAAAATAGGTGGCGTTGCGGGTTTCACCGTAGGTGGCGGCAACATAAATGTTGTTGGCGTCATATTTGAGCGACGTCGCCCACTGTTCGGCACGGTCGCCCTTGCCATAATCGGCCGTTTTTTGGTTGTCGGTACGATCAGAAGACGCATACGCGCCGACAATGCCTACGCCAATAGGCGACATATAACTGATAGAACCGCCGTAGCCGTCGCCGTTAGAACGACGCATATCATCAGTGCGATCGTTTTTGCCCTGGTACTGCAAGGCAAAATTCAGGCCGTCAACCAGGCCAAAGAAATTGTTATTTCGGTAAGTGGCCACCCCGGTTGCTCTGCCGACCATAAAGTTATCGGTGTAGGCCGTTTCACCACCGAACTCAGGTAACATATCGGTCCAGCCGAGTGCATCGTAAACCACGCCGTAGTTACGGCCATAATCGAATGAACCGTAGTTGGCAAATTTCAAGCCGGCAAAACCCAGACGGGTTTTGTTACCGCTTTGGGCATCGGCGCCACCTTCAGTATTATTCGCCTGGAATTGATATTCCCACTGGCCGTATCCGGTCAGTTGGTCATTAATTTGGGTTTCGCCTTTAAACCCTAAGCGGGCATAAGATTGGTCGCCGTCGGAAGCATAACCATCATCATCGGCAAAATAGTGTAGGCCATCAATTTTGCCATAGAGATCAAGTTTGTTGCCATCTTTGTTGTATACTTCGGCCGCACTTGTCATCCCGGATACTAATAGTGCCGGGATCATCACTGCAAGGATGCTATATTTCATTGAATAGATACCTTATAAAGTATTTTTATTAAATACGGGCTATAGCGCCCGCGCCACTACTTGATACTCTTGGATAACATTCACAATAAAATCTATTGGCTGGTTCTTGAACGGTGTTGTTAATGTTGCCTTGGCTTTTTGCATCCCCAAGCCAAGGCGGAAGCGCATCGAGTAGACACAGGAAGCACCATTGGGGAATTTTGATAATAACGCGATTTATGCGAAAAACGAAGCGCTAATAATGAATTTTTGTGATCAACTTAGAACAAATGCAATTAACCAATGCATGAAAAATCCATAAATAACATATGAATAGCATTTTCAGTTAAAAAAAGCATTTCATGGTAAAAATAAAAAAATATCTCTTTTGAAACATTTATTAATAGATGTTAAAAATAAGAACAATGTATTATTGTAAATATCGCACTTCCGGTTTAAAAAAGCACATTATGTCCATTTTACATTTTAAGTTATCGCAATTTATAATATTTTTTTGAAAACATTTATTGTTAATAATAGCACAATTAGGCCGCCATGATATGACGATGCACGTTATTTTAGCAGTTTGCTTTCTTGCGATAATGTACCCCTAATGATGAACGAATCCCGAACGATGGATGATCTGCTGAACTGGCTGGAAACACATCTGGACCAACCGCTGTCGCTGGATCAGGTTGCGGCCCGTTCGGGCTATTCCAAATGGCATCTGCAACGCAAGTTTAAGGAGACCACGGGGCAGGTATTGGGCGCGTATATTCGTGCTCGGCGACTGTCTAACGCCTCTATGGCATTACGCTTAACCAGCAAGCCGTTGGCCGCTATCGCACAGCAATACTGTTTTGAATCACAGCAAAGTTTTAATCGTGCGTTTAAACAACAGTTTTCACAGACACCGGCCCTCTACCGTCGCTCAATGAAATGGGACTTCCATGGCTTTCAGCCACCGCTGGGCAAGAGTAACCTGGAATTACCTCAGGGGAAATTTGTCACGCTGCCCGAGATGCAATTGGCCGGGGTGACGGAGTGCTATACCTGCTCCCTGGAACAATTGAGCCAGTGCCGTACGCAATTACGCGAACGGCACTGGCGCCGATTCCTGGAGCAGGCGCAAATCAATCCGTCAGTGCTGTATGGGTTGTGTTGTTCTGGCCCGGAGAGTGTAAAAAACGGGGGAAACGAGGTGTGGTATACCACTGCCGTGGAAGCGCAGTATCTGTCAGAACCTTTGGCTAATGTGGCGATACACCGTCTGAATCTGGGCGACTATGTCCAATTCACCTATAAAGGTGTGCCCGAGGGATTGCAAGGTTTTATTCTGGAACTCTACGGCATCTGCCTGCCGCTAATGCAGGTGGTGCGACGCGATGGATACGATATTGAACAATTCCATCAATGGCCTGACCCGCACGCCGGCGACACAACGGATTGGGTCCATTGTGAATATCTGATTCCGATTGTGCGTTAGCGTTGCCCATCCTGTTACTAGGATGATATTTCACTTGATTGGCGTTGGATTGACGTTGACTGGAATATTCTCTACAGGGTAAGCCGGTGAATATGTCGTGATCCGTGCATCTTTGTTGCATCAATGCGGTTGTCTACGTGAGCGAAAATTATGCCATTAACTCATTTTCCTTCGAGTTCTTCCAAGACCCATCACGCCCAACCTCATCAGGTCAAAGACCCAGTGGATATATCATTGGATAAAAAAAAGAGGATAACCGCGGGAGAGTCAGACCCGTGCCGATTGTTGGCGCCCCCTCTGGTCATGGTGTCTAATTGTCATGCCGCGATGTGCTCCTCTGTAGAGAGTTTATCATCCTGTCATTATGATGCTGGCGGTTATCTCTCTTCCTGCGACCCCATTTATGAGGAGATAAAAACGCTGCCGTCAGATCGATTGTCAGGTATGGGTAATGTTGAACACCCACAAAATAACGGTGTATACCACCGGTACGCATGCCATAGCGAAACGGCGACCTCTGCAGCGGCCCAAGGGATAAGCGGTAATCAAAGCTCTCTGTTTTCCCTTATAAACTATAATGCGTCGCGGGGTACGCTTTGTCATAACATCGAGGCAGGCGCGCTAGAGGGTAAGCGATCGTTGATCACAGATGCACCGCGCCCGTCATCCCCCAACCGTCGGGTTGTTGGGAAACAAATATATGAAAATATCGCGCTGGAAGGTCATGTTAAACACCACCTGTTTTCTCCTGATGATCACTATCAGGAGATTAAACAGTTGGGGCAAAAGGGGAAAAGCTACAATCCCCTCACCGGGTTATTTTGTGACGAGGGGGTAAAGCAGAAATCCGGTATCGGCTGTTTTAGCGGGTTGACGCATTTGATAGCCAAAGCCATGGTAAAACGCCGGCCACAAACCACCTCATTATAGTTATCGCCATTTACCCCGGTTGACGACGGGAACGGCGAGATTGGCCGTTACCCGTCGTGATATCACCTCAGCGCTTGTGCCAGCAGGGTGATCGGATGTTCGCAGCGCAGGCCGGTAGACATCTCTATCTGCCATTTGCAGGTTTCGCAGTCGGTGACCACCAGGTCCACGCCGCTTTGGGCTATCTGCTCGAACAGGGTCGCGCCAATCGCCTGCGACGTGGCATAGTTTTCCGTTTTGAACCCGTAGGTGCCGGCAATGCCGCAGCACTGCGAATCCAGTACCACCAGTTCCAAACCGGGGATTTGCCGCAGCAGTTCCAGGGTATACGCGGTCCAGCCCATTTTTTCCATATGGCAGGGGGTGTGGTAGGCCACCCGCATGGGCGTTGATTTCAGTGGCAGTGTCTTGCCAGCTTCCAGTTGCCGGTACAGATAGCGGGTCGCCAGTTCAACCCGGTCGCGCACCGGTGACGTATCGACCCCGAGCAGGTGAGGATATTCGTCGCGCAGCGCATGAATACAGCTTGATGAGGTGCCCACCACGCTTAATCCGTGTTCAAGCACTGCCTGTTCCAATGCGGTGGTATTGACCCGTGCCTGTCGGGTGGCCTGGTCGATAAATCCGTTGGCTATCAGCGGTACGCCACAGCATTTTTCTTGTTTTAACAATTGCACGCCAATATCCAGCGCGTTAAACACCCGTATCAAATCCTTGCCTAACTGCGGATGGTTGTAATTGACAAAACAGCCGTGAAAAAACGCCACCTGCTGCGGATATAATCGTTGCGCGTCCGCCTGTGAGCGATACCAGCGGCGAAAGGTGCCAAAAGAGTATTTTGGCAGTTGGCGACGGTGGTCGACATGCAGCGTTTTATCCAGTAACTGGCGCACCGGCGCGAGACCGGTAGTCAGATTGATCACCGGCGCCAGCGGAGTAGACAAGGAACCCATCAGATCCGTATGGCTGAGGATGGCGTCGCGCAATGTCGGGCGGTGACGACTATAACGCGCCTTGGCACGTTGAATCAGGTCGCTAATCGGGACATCCGATGGGCAGGCAACCTCGCAGCGCTTGCAGTTAGTGCAGTATTTCAGCGCTTCATCATAAAGCGCCGGATCTTTCAATCTGAGCCGCTCGCCGTCCGGGCCAGCCTGCTTGGGCCCCGGGAACAGCGGATTGACTTTAGCCACCGGGCAATAGGTGGTGCACACGGTACATTTTAGGCAGCTGTCAAAGCTACTTTCGGTTAACAGGTTCATATTTATTTCTCCTGCGCCAGGACAATTTGCCGGGCGGCGTACAAGGCGCTTATTAGCGATACACCGCCACCGCAACCTTGACGCAGCGGGTCATATCCTCCCAATACCGCGCCGACGGCGTAGACATTCTCCAGCGCCTGGCCGGCAAGCAATGCCCGCTGCCCGCCATCGGTTTTTACGCCAAAATGCAGGTAGGGTTGTGGGGCAAAAAAATCGGCCTGGCACCAGTCGCCGCGATCGGCGTGGCTTAAGATATCCAGACCAAAAACCGGTTCAATGATGCGTTCGCGGGTGGCCACCAGCCCATTACTGAAAAAACTGCCGCTGGCCAGCACCAGATGCCGCGCACGCAGCGCAATGTCTCCATGGTTGCGGGTATACACACCCACGATCCGTTGGCCGTCGAACTGGGCCTTTAGCGCTTTGTCACCGGGCATAAATATACCGCCCAACTGATTAAAACGCCGTTGCATGGCTTGGTGGAAACGCATGCCCAGCAATGATGGGGGTAGGGTCGGCAATAGGAGAATGGGGCAGTCAACAGCTGCCCGAAGTCGTTCTAGGGCGAGGTTATCGTCCAGGCCGATGCAGGCCGGCAGAATAATGCAGTCGGCGTCGCCGGCCAGTCGCGATAACTCGTCGGCCAACGCGGCGCTATGTTGCGGCTGGTCCAGTACCCGGGCGATATTAACCGAACGAAATTCGCTGGGATTATTACGCAAGAGATCCAGCGCCGGCAGGTGTAGGTAAGCCACTTCAGCGGTGATGCCTTGCTCCGTCGCTAAAGAGCTGACCACCATCTGTGGCTGGAAATCCAAAAAGCCTTCGATACCGACAATCACCGGTTTACGCCAGGGCAGTTGACCTTCGAGTGTGGTGACCGGGATATCCACCGGGCTAAGCCAGGTCGGTTTGCGGGTGCCCAGTGGGGTAATGCGTTGATGGTTAAGGTCTGGATGGCCATAAAGATCAAGACCACAGCGGCCCAGCAGCGCCTGAGCCTCGTGCGCCAGGGCCATGACACCGTCGGTACCGATGTGTCCACCGATCAGGCTGTAAGGATGGCTTGGGGCTTGACTGGCCAGCGCGTTCAGGGCGTTGGATGGCGCCGACACCGGCGTGCCGTCAGGTAAACGGCACAGCAGATCCAGCGAGCCGGAGGAAAAATAGAGTGCGCTTTGGCCGGCACTGACCACGGCACAATGTTTACCTTGTTCTTCCAGGCGGATGGCGCAGCATAGGCCGGCCAGGCCGCCGCCAATAATGAGGGTATCAAATTGCATCATCCGTCTCCTGTTGTTCTTGGGGAGCGCCGTCAAGCCCGCACAGTCCTTGGTACACCCAACTGGTGAATTCGCTTTCCCGCAGCGCATCGCCCCAGGCGATGGGCCTGACGCCTTTCCAGCGCTCGTTAAGGAATGCAGAGAGCTGCTCAATGGAGCGCTCGGCGGTGGTGACGTTAAACCGAGTCAGTAAACCGGCGGCACGGCAGGCGCACAGTTCACCCTGACAGGTGCCCATGCCCACCCGGGTCCGGCGACGTAAATCGGTCAGGTTGTTGACGCTCAGTGATCCTACGGCGTAGCGCACTTCGCCGGCGGTAACCGCTTCGCATTCGCATACCAGACTGCTATCTAACCGGTTATCGCCGATCACCCGGTTGGCGCGATCGCCATGACGGTAGACCGCCGAACCGGCGATACTGGCAGACTGTCGGCTGAGGGTGTTTTTGGTGTTGTCAGCGGGCGCGCGTGAACCGGGTAGCGGGTTTTGTGCGGTGGAGCACGGCACGGTCACACCCAGTTTTTCGCAGACTTTATCCGTGGCCCATTGTGCCATGAGACGATAGGTCATCAGCTTGCCGCCGGTGATGGTAATAAACCCTTCCATACCGTCGCGACTGGCATGATCAAGCAGTACTATGCCCCGGCTGACCTTACGCCCGGAAGGATCATCGTCGTTGGCGACCAGCGGACGGACGCCGGCATACGCACGCAGTAAGCGGGTCTGGGCCAGCCGTGGCGCCAGTAGCGCGCCTTCACGGATCAATAAATCCACTTCTTGTGCCGTCACCGACAGCCGGTCAATGTCCTGATAATCGACCCGGGTCGAGGTGGTACCAATCAAAGAAATCGTATCGCCCGGCACCAATATGTCGCCGTCGGCCGGCGCGCGGCAACGGTTGATCACCAGGTTGTTAATCCGGTGACCCAGTATCAACAGTGCGCCTTTGGCCGGGAACATGCGGATGCGTAAATCCGCGTATTCAGCGATATGCTGTCCCCAAATGCCGGCGGCGTTAACCACCACTGCGGCGTGTATCTCATGGTGTTGACCGGATTGATGATCATAGACTCGCACACCGCTGACCCGCTCATTATGGCGTACCAGGCCGGTGACCTCGTGATAGGTCAAAAATCGCGCGCCGTGTTCACGGGCGTCGAGCATATTGGCGGTGGACAAACGAAAGGGATCGAGGGTGCCATCCGGCACCCGAACCGCACCGATCAAGGCTGGGTTCACCGCGGGCTCCATGCGTCGCGCCAGGGTGGGATCGATGGCCTGCGCGTCAATTCCCGCATCGATGCAGGCGCTAATAAACTGTTGTTGATAAGCCAATGAATCCTGCGGCAGGGTAATAAACAAACCGTCAGTCGGTTCAACACAATGGCGGGCAATGCGCTTGAGAATGCGATTTTCTGCGATACATTCTTGCGCGGATTCTGCGTCGTTAACCGCATAGCGCGCGCCGCTGTGCAACAGGCCATGGTTATGGCCGGTAGCGCCGCTGGCGATGTCATAGCGTTCCAGGAGCACACAATTCAGACCACGGCAGGCACAATCACGGGCGATGCCCGCGCCGGTTGCCCCGCCACCGATGATAATCACATCCGCATCTGCATAAGGAGAACGGTTACTCATAGCACCTCCTGTCAATCCACCCCGTGCCGGCGGCAATGTATGAAGGTATTAAGGCACAAGTCGAGATTAATTTGTGTGATAAGGAACAATTTCGAACCATAAACGAAAATAAAATGCGCGATTAGCGACTTATTCGGGTGGTATTCGCTAAATAATGCATGTTGCAGGACGATCTGCGCACCTGCAACGCGATAGATACGGCGGTAGCGCGATTTTTATAAAATTTTTATATCCCACATCAGTAATTTTACATTTCCTTTTCAGACAAAACTTTACACTCATCATCACGTAATTCCCCTCGATGGAGCTGCCCCATGAGCATGGCTTTGATTTCCGGCATCGTGCTGGTGTTGTTACTGCTGGGCTATTTAATTTATGCCCTGGTTAGGGCGGAGGATTTCTGATGGTGTCCAGCGCATTGTTATTGATCGCCAGTTATATGGCGGTATTACTGATAGTGGCCCGGCCGTTGGGACGCGGATTGGCCGGTTTAATCAATGATCAACCGGTGCCCGGCTTTGCCGGTATCGAGCGGTTATTATGGCGTATATGCGGGGTAAAAAACCAGGCGATGCGGTGGCAAGAGTACTTGCTGGCGATTTTATTATTCAATTTGCTGGGCATCATCGTGCTGTTTGCCTTGTTGATATTTCAAGGCGTGTTGCCGCTCAATCCCCAGCATTTGCCGGGCCTGTCCTGGCATTTGGCGCTCAATACCGCCATTAGTTTTACCACCAATACCAATTGGCAATCTTATGCTGGCGAATCCACCATGAGTAACTTTAGCCAGATGGTGGGATTAACCGTGCAGAACTTCCTGTCGGCCGCCACCGGTATTGCCGTCGCGTTCGCGTTGACCCGCGGATTTGCCAACCGCTCGGTGGCGACGCTGGGCAACGCCTGGCGGGATATCACCCGCATCACGTTGTATGTGCTGTTGCCACTGTCACTGCTGATCGCGTTGTTTGCCATCAGTCAGGGCACCGTGCAAAGTTTCGGTGATTACCTCACCTTTCACACCCTGGAAGGGGCCAAACAAACGCTGCCGCTGGGGCCGGTCGCGTCCCAAGAGGCGATTAAAATATTGGGGACCAACGGCGGTGGGTTCTTTAACGTCAACTCGGCCCATCCGTTCGAAAATCCCAATGCCATCACCAATTTTGTCCAGATGTTAACGATCTTTCTGATCCCCGCCGCGCTGTGTTTTGCCTTCGGCGATGTCAACCGCGACCGGCGCCAGGGGCATGCGTTGCTCTGGGCCATGTCAGTCATGTTTATCGCGGCGGTAGCGGTAGTGATGTGGGCCGAACTGAACGGCAACCCGCATTTTCTGACACTGGGCGCTGATAGCGCGGTCAATATGGAAGGGAAAGAAACCCGTTTCGGCATCCTCAATTCCAGTCTTTATGCGGTGATCACCACCGCGGCGTCCTGTGGGGCAGTTAACGCCATGCACGATTCGTTTACTGCCCTTGGCGGCATGATCCCCCTGTGGCTAATACAACTGGGCGAGGTGGTGTTCGGCGGGGTGGGCTCTGGTTTGTACGGCATGCTGCTGTTTGTGTTGCTGGCAGTGTTTATCGCCGGATTGATGATCGGTCGTACGCCGGAATACCTGGGTAAAAAAATCGGCATATGGGACATGAAAATGACCGCCTTGGCCATTTTGATCACCCCGTCGCTGGTGTTGCTCGGCAGCGCCGTGGCGATGATGACCGACGCTGGACGCGCTGGCATGGCCAATCCCGGCCCCCATGGTTTTAGCGAAGTGCTGTATGCGGTGTCATCAGCGGCCAATAACAACGGCAGTGCGTTTGCCGGGCTCAGTGCCAACACGCCGTTCTGGAACCTGCTGCTGGCGGTGGCCATGTTGCTGGGCCGCTTTGCGGTGATTGTGCCGGTGTTGGCTATTGCCGGCTCCCTGGCAGTGAAAAAAGTGCAACCGGTGGGCAACGGTACACTGCCTACGCATGGGATGCTGTTTATATCACTGTTGATCGGCACCGTGATGCTGGTTGGCGCGTTAACGTTTATCCCCGCGCTGGCACTTGGCCCGATCGCGGAACATATGCAGCAGCTTGGTCAGTAATTGCCGGAGAATAGAGTCATGAGTCGTAATCAAAAGGTGCTGTTTGACGCGGCAATGCTGCGTGTTGCACTCGTCGATGCCTGCAAAAAGCTGGATCCGCGGGTGCAGTTTCGTAATCCGGTGATGTTTGTGGTGTATGTCGGCAGCATAATAACTACCGTGCTGTCGATGGCCATGGCCATGCATGTGACGGTGGGCGATGCGGGTTTTTCAGCGGCCATTTCCGTTTGGTTATGGTTTACCGTACTGTTTGCCAACGTTGCCGAAGCGTTAGCCGAAGGGCGCAGCAAAGCCCAGGCGGAAAGCCTGAAAGGGGTGCAAAAAAGCAGTTGGGCGAAAAAATTGGCGGCGCCGCGCCAGGACGCTGCCCAGCAACGCGTTGCGGCGGAATCGCTGCGCAAAGGCGATAGGGTGCTGGTGGAAGCGGGTGATATAATCCCCTGTGATGGTGAAGTGTTGGTCGGCGGCGCCTCGGTGGATGAAAGCGCCATCACCGGCGAATCGGCACCGGTGATCCGCGAAGCCGGCGGCGATTTTGCCTCGGTGACCGGTGGTACACGTATTCTGTCCGATTGGCTGGTGGTGCAATGCAGTGTGAATCCGGGAGAAACCTTCCTCGATCGCATGATCGCCATGGTCGAGGGCGCAAAACGCCGCAAAACGCCCAATGAAATTGCCCTGACCATTTTATTGGTGTCGTTGTCAGTGGTTTTGCTGTTGGCCACCGCCACCCTATGGCCATTCTCGGCTTGGGGCGGGGAGCCGGTTAGCGTCACAGTGCTGGTGGCGTTGGTGGTTTGCCTGATCCCTACCACCATCGGTGGGTTGCTGTCCGCCATCGGTATGGCTGGCATGAGCCGGATGTTGGGTGCCAATGTGATTGCCACCAGCGGTCGTGCGGTAGAGGCGGCCGGCGATATTGATGTGTTGCTGCTGGATAAAACCGGCACCATTACACTGGGTAACCGTCAGGCCACGCGCTTTATGCCTGCGCCCGGTGTGAGCGAACAACAGCTGGCCAGTTCGGCTCAATTGGCCTCCCTGGCTGATGAAACCCCTGAAGGCCGCAGTATCGTGGTGCTGGCTAAGCAGAAATTCAATCTGCGCGAACGGGATTTGCAAAGCATGAATGCCACCTTTATACCGTTCTCGGCGCAAACCCGCATGAGCGGTGTCAACGTTGGCGAGCAGATGATTCGCAAAGGGGCGGTGGACTCGATCCGTCGCCATATTGAATCCAACGGCGGCCGCTTCCCGCCACAGGTCAATACGCTGGTGGAAGAGGTGGCGCGTGCCGGCGGTACGCCGCTGGTGGTGGCGGAAGATGCCCGGGTGATGGGGGTGGTGGCACTTAAGGATATCGTCAAGGGCGGGATCAAGGAACGCTTTGTCGAGTTAAGGCGTATGGGCATTAAAACGGTGATGATCACCGGGGATAACCCGCTCACCGCCGCCGCTATCGCCGCTGAGGCCGGTGTAGATGACTATCTGTCTGAAGCCACGCCGGAGGCCAAGCTGGCGCTGATCAGACAATACCAGTCAGAAGGCCGGCTGGTGGCCATGACTGGCGACGGCACCAACGATGCGCCGGCGCTGGCGCAGGCCGATGTGGCGGTGGCGATGAACTCCGGCACCCAGGCGGCCAAGGAGGCCGGCAATATGGTGGATTTGGATTCCAATCCCACCAAACTGCTTGAAGTGGTGCATATCGGTAAACAGATGCTGATGACACGAGGTTCGCTCACCACCTTTAGCATTGCCAATGACGTGGCCAAGTATTTTGCGATTATCCCGGCGGCATTTGCCGTGACCTATCCGCAGCTAAACCGGCTTAACGTGATGCATTTGCATTCACCGCATTCAGCCATTCTGTCGGCGGTGATTTTTAACGCGCTGGTGATTGTTTTCCTGATCCCGCTGGCGCTGCAAGGCGTGAGTTATCGCCCGATGAGCGCCGCCGCGCTGCTGCGTCGTAACCTGTGGATATATGGTGTGGGGGGGCTGCTGGTTCCCTTTGCCGGTATCAAATTGATTGATATGTTGCTGACCGTTATGGGTTTGGCGTGAGAGGAATGGCTATGAGTCAATTACGTCCTGCAGTGATGTTGCTGATCCTGTTGAGTGTGATAACCGGTGTGGTTTATCCGTTATTAACCACTGAGCTTGGCCACTGGTTTTTTCCGCAGCAGGCTGAGGGGTCACTGTTAAACATAAACGGTGTCATTCGTGGTTCAACGCTAATCGGCCAGTCCTTTACTCGTGCGGACTATTTTCAAGGACGGCCTTCCGCCACCGGCGATGGGCCTTATAATCCTCTGGCCTCGTCGGGCAGTAATCTGGCGGCCAGTAATCCGGCGCTGGACGAGGCGGTGAAGCAGCGGGTCGCCGCGTTGAAAAGCGCCAATCCGCAGGCGCTGGGGCCGGTACCGGTAGACTTGGTGACTGCCTCCGCCAGCGGACTGGACCCCGATATCTCACCGCAGGCTGCATTATGGCAAGAACCGCGGATTTCAGCCGCCCGCAAGCTACCGCCGGAGTTGGTGCGACGCCTGATCAACGATAACACCATGCAGCCACTGCTACGGTTTATAGGCGACCCCACAGTCAACATCCTAAAGCTGAATGTGGCGTTGGACAACATCCAACGTCCTTAAGGAAGTGGTATGAGTGATGAGCAGCATCGTCCCGATCCTGACGCGTTGTTGGTGCAAGCCGGCAACACGGCACGCGGTAAACTGAAGATTTATTTCGGCGCCTGCGCGGGGGTGGGTAAAACCTGGGCCATGCTGCAAGAGGCGCGGCGACTGCGTGCCCAGGGACTGGATGTGCTGGTGGGCGTGGTGGAAACCCACGGCCGCGCCGAAACGGCGGCACTGTTGGCAGGATTGACGCTGCTGCCGCGGCGGTTGACGGGTCGGCATCGGCACCAGGAGTTCGATCTCGACGCCGCGTTGGCCAGGCGCCCGGCGGTGATGTTAATGGATGAGCTGGCGCATACCAATGCGCACGGCTCCCGCCACCCCAAACGCTGGCAAGATGTGGACGAGCTGCTTAACAGTGGTATCGATGTTATCACCACCATCAATGTGCAGCATTTGGAGAGCCTTAATGACGTGGTGAGTGGGGTAACGGGGATCAGGGTACGGGAAACCGTGCCCGATCCTTTTTTTGATTCTGCCGATGAAGTGGTGCTGGTAGATTTACCGCCGGATGATTTACGCCAGCGGTTGAAAGAGGGCAAAGTCTATGTAGGCGATCGTGCGGAACGGGCAATTGAGAATTTTTTCCGCAAGGGTAATCTGTTCGCCCTGCGCGAACTGGCGTTGCGCCGTACCGCCGATCGGGTGGATGACCAAATGCGTGCCTGGCGTGATGTACAAGGGCGGGAAAAAGTCTGGCATACCCACGATGCCATTTTGCTGTGTATCGGCGATAACACCGGCAGTGAAAAGTTGGTACGCACCGCCGCCCGGCTGGCTGCCAAGCTTGGCAGCGTATGGCATGCGGTCTATGTGGAAACCCCGGCGCTGCATCGCCTGGCAGAACCGCGTCGCCGCAATATCCTGCGTACGCTGCAACTGGCCCAGGAACTGGGCGCGGAGACCGCCACCCTGTCAGACCCCAACGAGGTCAACGCCATCCTGCGCTACGCGCGTGACCATAATCTGGGCAAGATCGTGATTGGCCGCAGGCCCCCGCGCCGCTGGCGCTGGGGCTCGGACGGGTTTGCCGAACGACTGGGCCGGCTCGGCCAGGATCTCGATTTGGTGATTGTCGCCCTTGATGAACACCCGGATACCGTGCCCAATCCACTGCCGGATCACCGCCCGACCACGGAAAAGTGGCGAGCACAACTGCGTGGCTGCGTGGCTGCGGTAGCGCTGTGCGCGCTGATAACCCTGAGTGGCAAATGGTTGTTGCCCGGGGTGGACGCCGTCAATATGGTGATGATCTACCTGTTGGGGGTGGTCATCGTGGCATTGCGCTATGGGCGCTGGCCATCGGTATTGGCGACGTTGCTGAACGTGGCCATTTTTGATTTGGTGTTTATTTCCCCCACCGGCAGCATGGCGGTATCGGATGTGCAGTACCTGCTCACCTTCGGCGTCATGCTGGCGGTGGGCGTGCTTATCGGCAATCTGACGGCGGGCGTGCGTTACCAGGCGCGGGTGGCGCGTTATCGTGAGCAACGGGCCCAGCATTTGTATGAAATGTCACGGGCGCTGAGCAGTGCCCGCGACATGGATGATATCGCCGAAACCTGTCAGCGAATCATTGATGTGACGCTACAGGCGCGCAGCGAATTACTGCTGCCGCAGGAGGATGGCGAGTTAATTCCGGCCGGCGGACCGCATTTGACCACGGCGCCCGATCGCGCCATTGCCCGCTGGAGTTTTGATCGCGGGCTACCGGCTGGTGCCGGCACGGATACCTTGCCAGGCGTGCCCTGGCAGATCCTGCCGCTTAAGACCACATTGGCGCCCTTGGGGCTGTTGGTGATTGAACCAGCCAACCTGCGCCAACTGATGATCCCTGAACAACAGCGCATGTTGAAAACGTTTACGATGCTGCTTGCCAGCGCGCTGGAACGTATGGAACTGACCCGACGCGAGCAACGGGCCAGGCTGGCGGCCGAACGAGAAGAATTACGCAATTCGCTGTTGGCGGCCTTGTCCCATGATTTGCGCACCCCCTTGACCGTGCTGTTTGGCCAATCGGAAATATTAACGCTGGATCTGGCGGCGGAAGGATCACAATATGCACCCCAGGCCAGTCAGATACGCCAACAAACCCTCAGTACCATACGTTTGGTGAATAACATGTTGGACATGGCGCGCATTCAGTCCGGCGGCTTTAACTTGCGTGCAGAGTGGGTAACGTTGGAAGAGGCGATTGGCAGCGCGCTAAAAATCATTGACCCGTTGCTCAATCATCGGCGCATCGTGCTTAATTTGGCCGATCCGCTGCTGCTTATCAAGGTTGACGCACCGTTACTTGAGCGGGTATTTACCAATCTGCTGGAAAATGCATTGAAATATGCCGGTGAACAGGCCCAACTGGGTATTACCGCTTATCAGCGACAAGATTGGCTGGAACTTGAGGTGTGGGACAACGGCCCGGGTATTGTCCCCGGGCAGGAATTGGCTATTTTCGAAAAATTCGCCCGTGGCGCCAAAGAATCTTCGGTGCCGGGCGTCGGGCTGGGACTGGCTATTTGCAAGGCCATTATCGACATGCATCACGGGCACATCCGCGCCGGTAACCGGCCGCAGGGCGGCGCCTGTTTTTATATTTCGCTGCCGCTGGTGCCGCCGCCGGCGATGCCGGAGCTACAGGATGACCATGAGTAAATCACCGTCAGATGGGGGGGGTTTGCAAGTCTTTTGGTCGTGATATTGCTCTTGATCCGATCTCCCTCACAAAAATAATCCAATCAACCCCATGACCCGCGGTTATCGGTAAAGATTTCCCTCATTCCTGCCGTTAACGTTGATAAGGGTGCTCGTGTTACCTGCTGTCGACATGCGCGCCAGCGTTAGCGTGAGCCTATCGCTTATCACCCGTAAACCACACGCATCTATAATCGCCTGTTAACGCAGTTTTTTCGCGACAGCAGATGAGCTTGCGCTTATCCCAGGGAGTCAACATTATGCAATTTCATCGTGCTACGGTTCGTACCCAGCTTACACTGGCTTTTGGATTACTGGTTGCCGCCGTGTTGGCGGTATCGGTGCTCGCATTCCAAGCCTTAAGCGACGCGAATAGTCGATTCAAATCCCATGTCGAACAGGTTTCGGCTCGTGAATCCTCGACCAATTTGATCCTTAGCGCCATCAAAGACCGATCGTTAGATATTTATGGGCTGGTGCTGGTCAGTGAAGCGGCCGATATCGAAGCGGGCAAAAAGCAGGTTGCCCTTGCCGAGCAGATCAGTGACGGTGCGTTGGAAAAATTACGCCAGGCAATTGCGCACAACCCTGACGTTACCGATGCGGATCGCAACTTGGTGGCGGAAATTGTCAAAAGCGAAGCCGCGTATACGCCGATTGCCAACAGCATCGTCGCACTGGCCTTGGCAGAAAAAAAGGCTGAAGCCATCGACCGGATGAACCGCGAGTTGCGTCCTCAATTGACCAGGCTACTTGATGCCACCACGCACTATCTTAAGTATAGCCAGCAGCGTGCGGTGGATAGCGTCAATGAGTCGGGCAGAGTGTTTAGAACCACACAGCTGATTTTAGCCGGTGCAGGGCTGTTTGCTTTGACGCTGGCTGTGTTGTTGGGCTTGGCCATCACCCGCAGTTTGTTGCTGGCGTTAGGTGCCGAGCCGGTGGTATTGGGACACGTCGTGCAGCGCATTGCCGGTGGCGATCTCAGTCAGGTGGCCGGCGCGGCGAAGGCTGCTGAAGGCAGCGTACTGGCGGCGATCGCCCGGATGCAAGAGCAATTGCATCGGTTGGTCAGTCAGGTGGCTTCGTCCGCACAAAGTATCGCCAGCGCCTCGTCGGAGATTACGTTCGCCAATGAAGATCTTAGCCGTCGTACTGAAGCGCAGGCTGCGTCGTTGGAACAGACATCCGCCAGTATGGAGCAGTTGACCGCCACCGTGAAACACAATGCTGACAATGCCCGTCAGGGCAATCTGATGGCCACCGGCGCGTCGGCGGTGGCGATACGCGGTGGCAATGTGGTTCAGCGGGTGGTGGCCACCATGCATGACATCGCCGAAAGTTCCAGCAAGGTGACGCAAATCATTACCGTGATTGAAAGTATTGCCTTTCAGACCAATATCCTGGCGCTGAATGCTGCCGTTGAAGCGGCACGCGCCGGTGAACAAGGGCGTGGTTTCGCCGTGGTGGCCGGGGAAGTGCGTATCCTGGCCCAGCGTAGCGCCAGCGCCGCCAAAGAGATCAAAGATCTGATTGGTCAATCGGTGGATCGGGTGAATGTTGGCTCACAGCAGGTGGACGAAGCGGGAAGCACCATGAAAGAGGTGGTGGAGGCGGTGCAACGTGTCAACGATCTGATGGCGGAAATTACCCTGGCCACTGCCGAGCAACATACCGGGATCGAACAGGTCAATAAAGCGGTGGTGCAGATGGACGATGCAACACAACAGAACGCGGCACTGGTTGAACAAAGCGCCGCTGCTGCTGAGAGCTTAAAACAACAGGCTGGTGTTTTACTGCAGGAAATCTCGGCCTTTGATGTGTCCAACGCCGGTGAAACCGATCGCAGTGTTTCCGCTAACCGCTAAGGCCTAACGATGAAAATGTCCCCTTCTGTTTTACTGATGGCGGTGCTGTTTAGCCCGGTAGCACTTGCTGTGAATAATGACGCCATTACCCTTGGTTTGATTACCAAAACCGATACCAACCCTTTTTTCCAAAAGATGAAGGAGGGTGCCATGCTGGGTGCCACGGTACATGGGGTTAAGCTGCTCACGGCAGCGGGCAACAATGATAATGATTACGCGACCCAGGTTAACGCCATTAATTCCATGGTGGCTGCTGGAGCCACCACATTATTGATCACGCCGGGGGATTCACGCATGGTGGTACCGGCACTTGATCGTGTTCGTGCCATGGGCGTGCAGGTTATTGCGCTGGACTCACCCACCGACCCTATTAGTGCGACTGACGCACTGTTTGCCACCGATAACTACCGGGCCGGTCAGCTGATTGGCCAGTATGCCAAGGCGGCGATGCCGCTGCGCTTTCCCGGCCAACCGCTGAAAATTGCCATGCTGGATTTATCCCCTGGTCAACCAGTGGGAGCACAGCGGCATAACGGTTTTATGTCTGGCCTGGGGCTAAAAGCTAGTGGCGCTGAGTCTGGGGAGCTCTCGAGTACTCGCGAGATCCTTTGCATGGGTTTTTCCGGTGGCGCGGAAGATCAGGGACGGGAGGTGATGACCGCCTGCCTAAAGGCGCATCCCGATATCAATTTGGTTTATACCGGAAATGAACCGGCCGCCGCCGGCGCTTACCAGGCGCTTAAGACAGCGGGCAAAGATAAGAATGCCATGATTGTCTCCGTGGACGGCGGCTGCGATGGCGTACGAAATGTGCAGTCCGGCGTGATCGCCGCCACCTCCCAGCAATACCCGCTTACCATGGCGGCGATGGGGGTGGATGCCGCCGTGGCGTATGCCAAACACGGTAAAAAAGCCTCAGGTTATGTCGATACCGGTGTGACGCTGATCGCGGAACAACCAATGCCCGGTCAACCCAGCATAAATGCCAAGGCGGGGCTTGACTCCTGCTTCGGCGCCAAATAACTACGCCAAGTCCGCTTCTTGTTTAAAAACCGGGCGATGCCCGGTTTTTTTCTCGCCATAACCGCCAAGATAAAAGCCGATACGAACGGCAATAATGGCCACGCCTTTTGCTAAAAAAAAACATCGTCAGATAAAGAATGAGATGATATTTTTTACTGAAGAAAAAAGATGTCATTTGATATCTCCGGGCTATTTTATAAGCCGGATTTCACTGTGCATCGCAAGAAACAAGAGTGCAAAATATTACCCATCCACCGTTATGGAGTCGCGGTGAATAATATTGCCCATCACAATTAATAGTGTTTTATAATAATTTTTTATTGTGAAATTTAAGGGAAAAACATCATGAGCTTATCGTTGGATTATTATAGTACCTATGGTCCCTCTGGCAAGATATATGTACGTTGTCTGGGTGAGGTTCACCACTATAAAGTGGATTATCATTTACTGACTCACGATGGGGTTGTGCAAAGTAAGAGCGCTTGTGACAATGAATTAGTTGCCTTTTTATACTCAAAACCGACCACGTATAAAATCAAAGCCGATGTCTATCTGGAGTCTGGCCAAAAACAACAGTTATATTCTGATGATATCAAACCGGTGTTATATGATGAACTGCCGTCGCCGATAATTGAGGTCAAATCGCTAAAAGGGTCACTGAGTCTGGTTCCGGATCAGGATAATTATCTAGTGGTTAAATTTAGCAAGGATGGGTTAGATCAACTTATTAATGAATCCTCCGCAGAGATACCGCTTTATTATCAACTGCGTAATGTGATCCGTTTTGTACCCTGTTTTGATAAAGAGACTATTGATAAGATTGTCAAATATAGCCCGGAGCTGGAAAGCGTACAATACGAGTACCAGGTTGAACCCGATATTGGCAATCAGGTGTTGCTTGATTTAGGCAACGAACTGCAGCGGCTGGATTATGTCGAGTACTGTGAACTTGCCGGGAAACTGGGCGATCAGCACGATCATTCTCCGTCGCTGGATCCTTATTTTTCGCCACAACCGAGCCCGGAGAGGGATCATTATCAGCCGCCGCTGCCAGCCAGTATGCCGACGCCGAACTTTATCAAATATCAAGATTATCTCGAGGTTGAAAATGGGTTCGGCATGAACGTCCGGCCACTGTGGGAGCGAGGTATCACCGGGAAGAATATGCACGTTCATATGCGCGACACCGGTATATTTGCACAGCATGAAGATCTTAGTGGGATCAGAAATTTTTCCCACGGCGCATCCAATCTACACCATGGTACTGCCAGCGCTGGTGTTATTATGGCGCGCAATAATGGTTCTGGCATGACCGGGATTGCGTATGATGCCGCGATCACCAGTTATAATAGCCAGCGTTATTCCATGGGGCAGGTACTCAGAGAAGCACAACCCGGGGACGTGGTCACCATGTCGTTGCACGACGGTTGGGGATTGCCCATGGTCAACAATCGACAACATTGGGACAATATAAGCCGCATGGTGAATGCCGGTGTGCTGGTCGTCATCAGCGCGTCAAACCGTGGACTTGATTTAAGCGATCCCGCGTCAGGTTTTATAGACCATGGTGATAGTGGCGCCTTTATTGTCGGAGCCTGCTATCCCACTAACGGTCGCAGATTAGGTTTTTCCAATTATAACGTCAGAAATATGGTGAACGCCTGGGGACAGTGGGTGGTCACCTGCGGCTATGGCACTTTGTTTGACCCTGGCACCCCTAACCGAAGCTATACCTACAATTATAGTGGTACGTCAGCTGCGACACCGATGGTGGCCGGGGTATTGACCCTGCTGCAGTCCCATGCAAAAAATAGGTACCACCGGATCCTGAACAATCGACAAATGCTGAGCATTATCAATGCGACTGGCGGTCGGGAAGGGGTGCAAGACGGTATAGGTGTCAGGCCGAACGCGGCGCAGGCTATTGCTTATATCGACCGTTTGTTAGGCGAAGACATAACGATAGACGGCGTAAAATAACCACGCCAGCGCGCGTATCGTTTAAAATCCGTGCTATGCCCGATTTTTTCTCGCTATAGCCGCCAGGGAATAAGCCGATTCGAACGGCAATAATGGCCACGCCTTTTGCTAAAAAAAAACATCGTCAGATAAAGAATGAGATGATATTTTTTATTGAATAAAAAAGATGTTTTAGGCTATTTATGGTCTGCGTTATAAACCGAATTTTACTGTGTATTGCTCGCCGTGTGAGATATTAATATTACCTTTTTTCGCTATTGAGTCGTGATGAGTGATATTGACCACCTTCACTAATGGTATTTCATAATATATTTTTTCTTACTGTAATATAAGGAAAAACCATGAATTTATCGTTGGATTATTATAGTACCTACGGCCCTACTGGCAAAATATACGTACGATGCTTGGGGGGAATTCACCACTGTAAAGTAGAATATCATTTACTGACACATGACGGGGTTGTGCAAAGCAAAACCGCGTATGGCAATGAATTAATTGCCTTTTTATACTCAAATCCCACCACCTATAAAATTAAAGCCGATATCTATCTGGAGCACGGTCAAAAATAACAGTTATACTCTGACGATATTAAACCGGTACTGTATGATGAACTACCGCCGCCGATAATTGATATTAAACCGCTAAAAGGAGCGCTGAGTCTGGTTCCTTGTCAGGATAATTATCTGGTGGTTAAATTCATCAAGGGCGGGTTAGATAAACTTATCAATGAATCCTCTGCGAGGGTACCGGTTTATTATCAACTATCAGTTCCCTTGGGGGCGGTTGTAATGCAATGTATGTGTACTGGCTGTTTTTCAAGCAGCCGGTAGACCATACCTCCGGTGGTATAACGCGCGGCACACCCTGTTGTCACTGAGCGCGATACACCCCAGGACGTTTCTGTTTTTGAAAATTCATTTTCTTTCACTTCAAACGTTATTCTTGTCACGCCGGTTATGGTGGCTGCGGCTGAATACTATGATGACACTGATGGGTGATGGTCATCATTGGGCCGGGCTCCTCATCGCCGTTTGACAAAATGAAGGTTTTCCATCATGTCACTACCCAGGAAAATGCGCGAGCGGTGAGATGATTTTTATTCGATTAATTCAAATTAATTAATTGATAATGATACAATTTATCTTTTATGATTCTAGCGAAATCCTTCTCCTCGCTATCGCCTTATGCCTATGTTGCCCTTTCCCTATTCCCTCCGGCCAAATCGAGCTAATACCATCAATAAATGAGCTATTTTGTGATTTAAAAATATCATTTTGAAAAATAAAAAATATCATTTTGAAAAATAAAAAAGATTATTGTGAATAATAAAATATTATTTTTATTTCAAAATAAAAGAAAATTCATAAGAAAGTGATCTTGTTCAAATTATACCCACGCGAAAACGGCTAGTTTAAGGGCCATGGCCCCGGGCGCGTCGGCGCTCTTTCGCTTAATAAAAAAACACTGGAGACACCATGATAGAAATCATCACCCACGGCGCCGAGTGGTTTATCGGCTTGTTCCAAAAGGGCGGGACAGTATTCGTCGGCATGGTGACCGGCATACTGCCCTTGTTGATCAGTTTGCTGGTAATTATGAATGCGTTAATCGTCTTTGTCGGACAGGCTAGAATCGAACGTTTGGCACAGCGCTGCGCGGGCAACCCACTATCACGCTATCTGTTGTTGCCGGTGATCGGTACTTTTGTGTTTTGTAACCCGATGACCCTGAGCCTGGGTCGTTTTATGCCCGAGAAGTATAAGCCCAGCTACTACGCCGCAGCATCCTACAGTTGCCATTCCATGAATGGTCTATTTCCGCATATCAATCCTGGTGAACTGTTTGTTTATCTCGGCATTGCCAGCGGGCTTACCACGTTAAATCTGCCGTTGGGACCGCTGGCCGTGAGTTATCTATTGGTGGGGATGTTCACCAATTTTTTCCGTGGCTGGGTGACCGATCTCACGACCAACCTGTTCGCACGCAAAATGCATATTCAATTAGAACAAGACGTGAGTCTATCAAGCGTGGAGGTCAAATGAGCCAGTTTATTCGGATTGAAAAAGGCGAAAGCGGCTGGGGTGGTCCTTTGGTGTTAGAGGCCGTCTCGGGTAAAAAAGTGGTGTATATCACCGCCGGCACTCGACCGGCGATCGTCAACCGGCTAAGCGAACTGACCGGCTGGCCCGCAGTGGATGGGTTTAAAGACGGTGAACCGCCCAGTGAGCAAATTGGCGTTATGGTTATCGACTGCGGCGGCACGTTACGCTGTGGCCTTTATCCCAAACGTCGCATTCCGACGATTAACATCCACGCTACCGGAAAATCCGGACCTATGGCTCAGTATATTCTGGAGGATATTTACGTCTCCGGGGTGCGTGAACAGAATATCCAACGGGTAGAACACGACGAACTGTCGCCAACCGTTGCAGCCGATATCGACGCAGCAGCGGTTAACTCGCGCAAAGAACCGCAAGCGTCGCTAGCCAGTCGTGACTATGACACCAGCAAAAAAATCACCGAACAAAGCGATGGCCTGTTGGCCAAAGTCGGCATGGGCATGGGGTCAGTAGTGGCGGTATTTTTCCAGGCCGGCCGCGAAACCATTGATACGGTGTTAAAAACCATTCTGCCATTCATGGCTTTCGTCTCGGCGTTAATCGGCATCATCCTGGCCTCTGGGTTAGGCGATTTTATTGCCCATGGATTAACGCCCCTGGCCAGTAGCCCGATAGGCCTGGTGATCCTGGCCCTGATTTGTTCCTTTCCTCTGCTCTCACCTTTTCTCGGCCCAGGTGCGGTTATCGCCCAAGTGATCGGGGTATTGGTGGGCGTGCAGATCGGTTTGGGCAATATACCACCACACCTGGCGTTACCGGCGCTGTTTGCCATCAATGCTCAGGCGGCTTGCGACTTTATCCCGGTGGGTCTGTCGCTAGCGGAAGCCAAGCAGGACACCGTGCGGGTTGGGGTGCCTTCGGTACTGGTGGGTCGTTTTCTGACTGGTGCGCCAACGGTGTTGTTGGCATGGGCCGCGTCAGCATTTATTTATCACTAAACATACAGCCTGGGAGGCACAGCTATGAACCCTATTTTTCACACGACCTTCACCCGTATCGGTGAGCATGCTGCCGAGTCATTAGCAGACAATATGGTGATCACCTTTCGGGAGGGGGCGCCTGAAGACCTTGAATCCTATTGTTTTATCCACAGCCATAGCGAGACTCACGGTGAATTGCGGGTCGGGGGCAAGGTGATCATCGGGGAAGACACCTATGCCATTACTGCGGTGGGTGCTGTGGCAACCGAAAATTTGCGTGAACTGGGTCATCTCACCCTGCGTTTTGATGGCGCGGTGCAAGCGGAATTCCCCGGTTCGATGCACCTGGCTGGCAGGATACCGACCGATATCTCCATTGGCAGTGATTTTTCTATTTTCGCGTAATGTTCGATTAACTAAGCAGTTCAGGAGTAACACATGAAACAAGTTGCCGTAGTCATTGGCGGAGGGCAAACCCTGGGCGCATTTTTATGCGAAGGCCTGGCACAGGCCGGTTACCATATCGCGGTGGCAGACTTGAATGGGCAGCATGCCCAGCATGTCGCCCAAGACATTAACCTGCGCTATGGTGCGGGACGCGCGTTGGGTATTGGCGCGGACGCCACGGATGAAAACAGCGTTAAACAGTTGGCAAAGGCGGTTGATCAAGGCTTCGGCCAGGTTAATTTGCTGGTTTACAGTGCCGGCGTAGCGAAAGCGGCACCGATCACCCAGTTTAAATTGGATGATTTCGACTTATCGTTGCAGGTGAATCTGGTCGGTTATTTCCTTTGTGCCCGCGAATTTGCCCAGTTGATGATTCGCGATAAGGTGGCGGGGCGCATTATTCAGATCAATTCCAAGTCCGGCAAAGTCGGCAGTAAACATAATTCAGGTTATAGCGCAGCCAAGTTTGGTGGCGTTGGCCTGACCCAATCATTGGCGCTCGATTTGGCGGAATACGGTATTACCGTCCACTCACTGATGTTAGGCAATTTACTTAAATCACCAATGTTTCAGTCGCTGTTACCGCAATACGCTGAAAAACTCGGACTGCAAGTTGATGAGGTGGAGCAATATTATATCGATAAAGTGCCGTTAAGGCGGGGCTGCGATTACCAGGATGTGTTAAACATACTGCTATTTTACGCCAGTGATAAAGCGGCTTATTGCACCGGGCAGTCGATTAACATTACCGGCGGACAAGTGATGTTCTGAGCTACCACCCCAGCACGCTAAATCCGGCGGCTGGGGCTGGATACAAGGAAAAATAACATGAGCACTACGTCGTGGTTTATCAGTATTGCGGCCCTTGCCTGGCTCGGTCAAATCCTCTTGGGAGGATGGCAGGTTTATCAGTTTAATTGTGCCTATGACGCCCTGCACGGACAGGGGCACCTGGTGGGGTTGGGCCGCTCCGGCGGACGTTTTACACCACGGGTGGTGATGGCGCTGGCCTTCGATGCCGATGGTTATGTGCGTAATGGCTTTACCCTGCGGGGCCTAAGCGTGTTTGCGCGGCCTCGACCATTAACCCGGTTGATCGGGTTGCATAAAACGCAATTAGTCCCAAGTGTGATCTTTGCGAAAGATCCGGCTAGTCAAACTGCACTAGCGTTAGCGATTGAACCGAAATTATGATATTTTCATTTTAAAAGAAACTTCCTTTCATTAGAGATTATTCATTTGGAATAATAATTGTCAGGAGGTTGTCAATTGTATTGAAATGGAAATCGTTATGAAACCTAAGCAGCGCCAGGCGGCGATATTGGAGTATTTGCAACTCCACGGCAAAACCTCAGTGGATGATCTTGCCAGCCACTTTGTGACCACTGGGACCACCATTCGTAAAGACTTAACCTTGCTAGAGGATGAAGGGGGGGTGATCCGGACCTATGGTGGAGTGGTATTGTCCCGGGACGAGGGTGATCAGCCTATTGATCGTAAAACCCATATCAATACCGCCAAAAAAAAGCGCATTGCCGGTGCGGCGGCCAAATTAATCAATGATGGTGATTCGCTGATTTTCGACGCCGGCAGCACTGTGCTGCAAATCGTGCCCTATCTGGCCCGATTCAATAATATTACCGTGATGACGAATAGCTTAACCATCGTCAATGAGCTGGTGGAGTTGGACAATGATCAAACTATTCTAATGCCCGGCGGCACTTATCGGAAAAATTCCGCGTCGTTTCATGGCAGCCTGGCCGAAGCGGCGTTTCCCCGTTTTAGTTTTGATAAATTGTTTATCGGCGCCGATGGGGTCGATCTGAACGCCGGCGTGACTACGTTCAACGAACTGCACGGCGTCAGCCAGGCAATGTGTAAAGCCGCACAGCAGTTGATTTTGCTGGTGGATTCCTCCAAGTTCGGCCGCAAAAGCCCTAATGTGGTCTGTGATCTGACTGCGGTGGATATTCTGATCACCGACCGGGGCATCAGTCAAGAGTACCTGGAGGCGCTGCGTGGCAAGGGCATCCAGGTGCTGCTGGTGGATGAGGCCGATGCGTGATGGCGCTGCGCGCCACCATGGCAAACACCCTGACCTGAAGGGTGTTTAACGCGGGTGCGGCCAATGTATCCCGCGCGGGCGGTAAATAGTGAATAGTGAATAGTGAATAGTGAATAGTTTGACGCAGACGCGGCCAATTGATCCCACGCTGGCGGTGAATATTACGGCGTGGCGTCAATTACCTGGCGCATTGGTGCCAGGGTCACCCCCTGTTGCTCTAGCAGGGTGCGCAGCCGTGCCGCCATCGCTTTGGCTCCGGGCGTATCGCCGTGTACGCAGATGCTGTCGATACGCGAGGGCAGTCGTTTGCCGCCTACCGTCAGTATTGCGCGATCTTGCAACATCTGCACAATGCGCGTCGCGGCCTGATCGGGATCGTGCAACACGGCGCCGGGCAGTTGGCGTGACAGCAGGTTACCATTGTCTGCGTAAGCGCGATCGGCATAGATCTCCCTGACCAACGGCAGACCGAGTTTTTCGCCGGCCTTTTCCGTTGCCATACCCGGCATGACCACCATGATTAAATTGCGATCGACACTGTGGATAGCCCGTGCCACCGCCATGGCCAGGTCGGCGTTTTCCGCGGCCATATTGCCCAGTGCGCCGTGGGTTTTGACATGCTGTAATGGATAACCCATGCTGGCGGCCAGCGCCTGTAACGCCCCAATCTGATAGATGATTTGCCGTTCGATTTGTGCCGGGCTGTCGCCGATAATTTGCCGGCGGCCAAAACCCTGCAGATCGTTAAAACCGGGGTGAGCACCCGCACCGACGCCATTCGCTTGCGCCTGAACCAGCGTAGAAAACATGACGTCCGGGTCACCGGCATGAAAACCACAGGCAATATTGGCCGAGGTGACAATGCCAAGCATCGCCAGGTCTTCGCCCAGAGTCCAGGGGCCAAAACTTTCCCCCATATCGCAGTTCAGGTCGATCAACATCTTACGGCGCTCCCGGTAGGGTCGGTCATCATGGCCGCCCTCATTCTGGCATGACATATCAATACGGCCGGCATGCATTAGCCGGCCATATTGAGTAGGCCAAAAGTATTCCATATCCGCCGCGAGACTTAAAGCATTACCGGCGACGACCGAGTGCATGCGCACCCGTGCATCTTAATACCGGCACTGATGACATGGATGTCGGCGGGTATCGCCCCCTCACGAAAGGGCCGGCACCACGTTAATTCGCTGACACGCCGCTGGGTTAATAAATGGCTTGATACAATGCCTGTATATCCTCAAGTGTGGCTTGACGTGGATTGCCCCCAGTACAAACATCGTCCAAAGCGGCTTGCGCCAGTGCCGGGATATCGGTTTTTTTGAGCCCTACTTCGCGTAGGCTGGCCGGAATGCCCACCTCGCGGCAGAGCTGTTTAACTGCGTCAACGGCCGCCGTCCTGGCATGTTCTAGGGACAGGGTTTTAGCCTGTTCGACGCCCATTGCCACCGCGATAGCGCGGAATTTTTCACCGGTTTGCGCCGCGTTGTACTCCATAATATGCGGTAGCAGAATGGCATTGGCGACACCATGCGGGGTGTTATAGAACGCCCCCAGCGGATGCGCCATTCCGTGCACCAGGCCCAAACCCACGTTGGAAAAACCCATGCCGGCGATGTATTGCCCTAACGCCATGTCATCCACGCCCTGAGGATCGCCTTGCACCGAGGCGCGTAGCGCGCGCGCGATGATCTCAATCGCTTTAAGGTGAAACATATCCGTCAGTTCCCAGGCTGCCTGGGTGGTGTACCCTTCAATCGCGTGAGTTAAGGCGTCAACACCGGTGGCAGCCTTAAGGGACGCCGGCATGCTCGACATCATATCCGGGTCGATAATCGCCACCAAAGGAATGTCGTGAGGGTCAACACACACGAACTTGCGCCGCCGTTGCTCATCGGTGATCACATAGTTTATGGTGACTTCCGCCGCCGTGCCGGCGGTAGTGGGAATGGCAATAATCGGCACACAGGGCGCGGTGGTCGGTGCCACGCCTTCCAGGCTGAGCACATCGGCGAAATCAGGATTATTGATAATGATGCCGATTGCCTTGCTGGTATCTTGCGGTGATCCGCCGCCAATGGCAATCAGGTAGTCCGCCTGTGCCTGTTTAAATGCGTTAACGCCGTGTTTCACCACATCTACGGTTGGATTGGGCATCACCTCATCAAATACGGCAAAATCAAGACCGGCGCTTTTCAATAAAGCCACTACTCGGGTAGCAACATTTACCCTAATTAACTCTTTGTCGGTAACAATCAGCGCTTTTTTATAACCATGTGATTTCGCTTCGTCAATAATATGTGAAATGGCGCCGCGCCCAAAATAAGCTGTTTGATTTAAAATAATACGATTAGTCATAATAAGAACCTTGACGGTTATAATGGCATAGATGGATAAGATAAGGTTGCCAATAAATCATTGATCAATGGTGTATTGTCTCCTTATTGTCAATCCTCAGTGAGTAATATTAATCTGCCCCAGTTTGTCAGACCTTCTTCTGCGTGCCGGCTAAAAATAAAACATGGCAATGGGATGAAGTTATCCTGATATTTCTATGCTTTTTAAGCATTAGCTCGACATTATCATATTCTCTACGCGTGATCTGTTTATTGACTTTTTCCGAAGGCGGATAGCACAACGCTATTTATAAAATAAATCTGAATGATTATGTGATCAACATCACTTAGCTCTTTAGGTGACTGCCATGCTGGGTAAAAAAATGGCAATGCCGATAAGGTCATGCGGTTAACAATGCTTAAGAATAGCCACCATGCATATCGTTATTACTGTATTCAAGATCTTTCCTGTCTTTTTATAGATATTTATTTTAAAGGAATTTTTCAATGGGCAGTTCCATCATACTCGGTATTTTCTGGCACTTTGTTGGTGCCGCCTCTGCCGCTTGTTTTTACGCACCGTTTAAGCAGGTGCGACGCTGGAGTTGGGAAACCATGTGGTCGTTGGGCGGCTTCTTTTCGTGGATCGTCCTACCCTGGACGGTCAGCGCCATTCTGCTACCCGATTTTTGGGGATATTACGCGTCATTCTCCTTCTCAACGCTGCTGCCGGTATTTCTGTTTGGCGCTATGTGGGGCATCGGTAATGTCAATTACGGCCTGACCATGCGTTATCTCGGCATGTCCATGGGGATCGGGATTGCCATCGGTATCACCCTGATTGTCGGGACACTGATGACACCGGTTATCCAGGGTAAATTCGGTGCCATGATTCACTCAACCGGCGGGCAAGTTACCCTGCTGGGCGTTTTGGTTGCGGTGGTCGGCGTTGGTATCGTCAGTTATGCCGGCGTACTGAAAGAGCGGGCTCAGGGCATCGGCGCAGAAGAGTTCAACCTGAAAAAAGGGCTGATTTTGGCCATTATGTGCGGCATTTTCTCCGCGGGCATGTCGTTCGCCATGGATGCCGCCCTGCCAATGCTGGCCGCCGCGAAAAGCGTCGGTATCAGCCCGTTGTATGTGGCCTTGCCAAGTTATGTGGTGATCATGGGCGGTGGCGCTATCGTCAATTTGGCGTATTGCTTTATCCGCTTGGCCACCAAACCGGAACTGTCATTAAAAGCGGATATGTCCCTGGGTAAACAGTTGCTGCTGGTGAATGCGTTGTTCTCCATCCTGGGCGGGGTGATGTGGTATTTGCAGTTTTTCTTTTATGCCTGGGGGCAGGCCAACATTCCGGTTCAATACCACTACGTCAGTTGGATGTTGCACATGAGTTTCTATGTGTTATGCGGTGGTTTGGTAGGGTTAGTGCTCAAGGAGTGGCTGGGTGTCGGCAAAAAACCGGTTCGGGTGCTGTGTATCGGTGCGCTGGTGATCATCCTGGCCGCCAATATCGTTGGCCTTGGCATTGCGTCCTGATAGGGGGGAGATATGACAATACGTAATCTGGCTGCGATAGACCTCGGCGCCTCCAGTGGTAGGGTAATGCTGGCCAATTGGCAGTCTGACGCACAAACGCTGACCCTGACACAGATACACCGCTTTACCAACGGTTTTACGCCGGTTGCGGGTCAAGATTGTTGGGATCTGGACCAGCTGGAGCAGGAGATAGTGACCGGACTGGTCAAATTAGATAACCAATTAGATAACCATGGAGTACGGCTTGATGGTATCGGTATCGATACCTGGGGGGTCGATTATGTGTTGCTCGACCCACAGGGCAAACGACTGGGCAACGCGGTGTCGTATCGCGACCATCGCACTGAGGGTGTGATGGCGCGAGTCACCGCCGCGCTCAGCCGTCAGATGCTCTATCGCCATACCGGTATCCAATTTTTACCGTTTAACACACTGTTCCAGCTAAAGGCGCTGTGCGAGCAACAACCGGATATTGTCGAGAAAACCGCGCATTTTTTGATGATCCCGGATTATTTTACCTATCGCCTGACCGGAAAAATGAACCGCGAATATACCAATGCCAGCACCACGCAAATGCTTAACCTGGCTACGGGTGATTGGGATCAGCGCCTGCTGGATTATCTCGGTATTCCACGGCGCTGGTTCGGCACTCCGCGCTTGCCCGGCAACACGGTGGGTCAATGGACCAGCCCCACCGGGTGCTCGGTACCGGTTATCGCGGTGGCCAGCCATGACACCGCTAGCGCAGTGGTGGCTGCGCCGTTAAAGGATAGGCACAGCGCTTACCTGAGCTCGGGCACCTGGTCGCTGATCGGATTTGAAAGCGATAAGCCTTATAATAATGATGCGGCGCTGGCGGCCAATATCACCAATGAAGGGGGTGTCAGTGGTACGTTCCGGGTGTTGAAAAACATCATGGGACTGTGGTTGCTGCAACGGATTTGCCTGGAACTGTCGATCGCAGATCTGCCGGCGTTGATTGCCCGGGCAGCAGCGTGCCCGCCTTTTGCCAGTTTGATTAATCCCAACGACCCACGATTTCTTAACCCGCCCTCCATGGCCCAGGCCATTCGCGATGCGTGCCAGGAAACCGGCCAACCGGTACCGCAAGATGATGCCGCCCTGGCACGCGTGATCCTCGATAGCCTGGCGTTGTGTTATCGCCAGGTGTTGCAAGAACTGAGCGCGTTGCGGGGTGCTGAGCTCGATCACCTGTATATCGTTGGCGGGGGATGCCAAAATCAGTTGCTTAACCAGCTGTGTGCGGACATTTGCCAGATCCCGGTTACCGCCGGGCCGGTGGAGGCGACGACGCTTGGTAACGTGGGGTGCCAACTGATGACTCTGGGTGATGTGGCTGACCTTGCCGGTTGGCGCCAGATCGTGGCGCGCAGTTTTACCGCGTGCCAGTTTTTACCTCAGCCGCTGCCGGGTCTAGATGATATTTGGCAACGTTTTCAACATATCAGCCACTGAAGATGGATTCACCTCCTGCTATGCTTCGGCCTTACGCCTTCGAGCCTAGCAGGATCGCCAGTTTTTCACCGCCGCTGATGTGTTCCAGGGTCAGTTTGACCGACAACGTCAGCGGCACCGCCAACAAAACTCCGGTTATCCCCAGCAATCCTCCCCAGACAAGTAACGATATCACGACGGTACTGGTGGACAAGTCAAGCTTACGACCGATCAGATAGGGGTCCAGCAGGCATCCCAGAATCAGGTTAATCAGTACGAATGCCAGCAGTACCAAAACGCCAGCGCCGATGCCGTTAAACACAAACGTCTGAACCAACGGCGGGATAGCGGCAATCACCGAGCCGACTACCGGAATAAAATTCAGTAGAAATGCCAACACGCCCCAGATAAAGGCGAATTTTATCGTTAATACCAGTAAGGTCCCCCAGACCGTCAGACCGATCAGCAGACTAATCAGGGTTTTTAATGCCAGATAGCGGGTAACGGAACTCAAACCATAACGAATAGCCGCCAGACCGGCAGGGGAATGGTGCAATAAACGCTGGCTCTTGGCGGTCAGCGCGGGCACCTCGATCAGCATAAATACCACCATTAAGAACACCACCAGCACCGCCGAGAGAATATCCGAAATACGTCCGACGGTGCGGGTGGCCATTCTCAGTAATTGGCCAGGATCGACCAAAGCCATGAGCTCATCTGAGGTTAACGTCAGCCCAAGCCGTGTTAGCGGTTCCAGCCCGGTCGTAAGATGCTCCGCCAGCACGTTGCGCATTTGGATGCTCATCTGCGTCAGTTCCGGCAAACTGCCGATGATTTGCATGAGGGTGAGCAGCAACGCAATCAGCAGTCCGGCACTAAGCAGTGCAATGGCCGCCAGACGCGGCAGCCATAAACGCGACAGCAACACAATAACCGGCTCCAGGACAATCGCCAGAAACAGTGCCAGCAACATGACGACAATCGTTGACGAGGCCAAACGGATCCCCATCATCACGATAACCAGACAAGCCAGTATTACCATGCTCCGTAGCCAGATGTCGCGGGAGATATCAGGTCTGCTCATGCGGATTACCTTCTCAGTGAACGGTATAGGGTCCTGCCACGCTGTTGGTCGGCCGACCCGCCGTGCTTCCTTTGCACCTGGCCAGTCGATCACAACGTTTATCGGGTTTTATCGCCTGCGGCCAGTGCGCAATGGCTCTCTATCATATTGTTGTCACCGTGCCGGCAAAGTAAATGGAATTTTATTAATGTAATCATCAATCTTAATAATATATTATTTTACGGCCAGGTAAATTAATGACATTAGCATGGCTAATGGAAACGTGCGATCCGACGACGGCATGGATCAAATAACACACTTTATTCGCTTTAATGCGCCAGTAGGACTATCATGTAGGGAGTGTGGAAGGTGATCTGGAGTATTGTTTACTGCTCAAGCAAACATATTTAAAGCTGTTCAGCTCAGCATGCTTTCCTTTTGTTACCATGATGTAATCAAATAATTTACACCTCTCTCGTCTGGCAAAAAAATTATCAGCCTTTTATAGCATATTTTGCCTCCCATCTTATTATTTCACACCATAAGTTCTTTTACTGAGTAACGCTAGATTTATTAGTTGATTAGCAATTCTAAGAACTATTGGCAGTCCGTTGTTGAACATTGTGTACAAAGAAGATATTCATTAAAGAATGGTCTTCGGTGGTTAATCACAATTACCATAGCTAACAGATTATGAGTAATTAATTGATCAGTCAATTCTATATAGGAGCATCTATGAAGTCGTCAATATGAAATTTCGTTATTTTATCTTTTTATCATTGTTTTTATCCGCCTGCAGTGCTGTGGGTCATTATCATGTGGATCAATCGGCAACAAAAAAGGCGGATATCCATTTTGTCGGGATCCCGGTATTGGCTGGTGCCATCGGTTCCAGTTTTCCCATTACCGCAAAATACAGCCTTACCGCCGGACATGTGGCGAAAATCATGATGGTCAGGGTTAAGGCGTATAACCCCGTGTGTGACGTCGCTATCATCTACCATGACAATGCCAGCCGTAAATTACCTAAGCTCGAGGCTGCGACGCAAGGCGAAAAAATGCAAATGTACGGTTATAACGCCTATACCGCCATGCCAACGTCATCCTCCGGGGTATTACAATCATTTGGCTGGTGGGGCAAACCACACCAGAGTTGCCTGGTGGGGATGAGTAACGCCGGCGGTGTGCAGGGCATGAGCGGCGGTCCGGTATACGGCAATGACGGTGCGGTTATTGGTGTTTTTACCGCCACCCATTCCAAGCGTGATCAAACCCTGTTTGTGCCTTACCAAGAGATCGCAGCCTGGGTTGATAAACAGACCAGTAGTTAACGTTTCATCCCGCCAGGCGAACCCCTATTATGTGGTAATGGATAACGGCTGAGGTCGCGGGTCAAGCCTTCACGCGCAGATACAGGCCAGCAAACAGCAATGTGGTTTGACATGAAATTTTAACTGGGCAATTTTTCCCATAAGCGCATAATAAGCGCTTTTGCGCGGGCGTCGTGGTTTTTGACTCGTGCCAATGGCCTTCGGATGTTGCCGCAAACACATGAGTACAGAAAAAAAACAATCATTGCCGGTAGTGACCTTGGCGGCGATCGGTGTGGTCTATGGTGATATCGGCACCAGTCCACTCTATACCCTCAGGGAGTGTTTCTCCGACAATTATGGCATTGCAATGCGTCCCGATGCGGTATTTGGCTTTCTATCGCTGATTTTCTGGATGCTGATCCTTATTGTGTCGCTGAAGTACTTGCTCTACGTCATGCGGGCCGATGATACCGGCGAGGGCGGTATCATGACGCTGATGTCGCTGGCCGGTCGAAATACCTTGCCGAAAACCACCACCTGGATCGTAGTGCTTGGGTTGATTGGCAGCGGTTTTTTCTATGGTGACGTGGTGATCACCCCGGCCATTTCAGTGATTTCCGCCATGGAGGGGTTGGTGATCGTCGAGCCCACCTGCGAGGCTTATATTGTCCCGGCCTCCATCGTGGTGATCACGCTGTTGTTTATGATTCAAAAACACGGTACCGGCAGTGTCGGCAAGCTGTTTGCGCCGGTGATGCTGGTCTGGTTTGTGACCCTGGCGCTGCTGGGTGCACGCAGCATCATCGCTTACCCGGAAATTCTGCAGGCGCTTAACCCGAAATGGGCGATGGGTTTTTTTGCCGAGTTCAAAAAATTATCTTTTTTTGCCTTGGGCGCGGTAGTGCTGTCGATTACCGGTGTGGAAGCGCTTTATGCTGATATGGGACACTTCGGCAAAGTTCCCATCCGGTTAGCCTGGTTCTCGGTGGTATTGCCTGCGCTGGTGCTTAACTATTTTGGCCAGGGGGCGTTGCTGCTACGGCATCCGGCCGCTATTGCCAATCCGTTTTTCCTGCTCGCACCTGGTTGGGCGTTGATCCCACTGCTGGTGTTGGCGGCGCTGGCGACTATTATCGCGTCCCAGGCGGTTATTTCCGGGGTATTTTCCTTGACCCGGCAGGCGGTACGTCTGGGGTATCTGCCGCCGATGCGGATTATCTACACCTCTGAAGTGGAGGCCGGACAGATTTATGTCCCGGTGATTAACTGGATTTTGTATATCGCCGTGGTGTTGGTGATCCTGGTGGCGCGTCATTCAACCAATCTGGCGGCGGCCTACGGTATCGCCGTCACCGGTACCATGCTGCTGACCAGCGTGTTGGTCACCTGGGTGGCGGTCAAAAACTGGCACTGGAACCGTTTGCTGGTGTCGTTAATTCTGGTCATATTGCTGATTATTGATGTGCCTATGTTTGCCGCCAATGCGCTAAAATTATTCTCCGGCGGCTGGTTACCGCTGACGCTGGGTTTGGTGATGTTTTCCATCATGACCACCTGGAAGAGTGAACGCTTTCGTTTGATCCGGCGGATGAATGCGCATGGCAATTCCCTTGAAGCCATGATCGCCTCGCTGGAAAAACACCCGCCGGTGCGGGTGCCAGGTACCGCCGTGTTTATGTCGCGCGGGATTAACGTGATTCCTTTTTCACTGCTGCATAATCTCAAACATAATAAAGTATTACATGAACGGGTTATTTTACTGACGCTGCGTACCGAGCATACGCCCTATGTGCATAATGTCCGGCGGGTGGTTATCGAACAGCTATCACCTACCTTCTGGCGGGTGGTAGCCCGCTATGGTTGGCATGAAAAACCGAATATGCTCGAAGTGTTCCATCGCTGCGGACTGGAGGGGTTGTCCTGCCAAATTATGGAAACGTCGTTTTTTATGTCGAAAGAGTCACTGATATTGGCAAAGCGACCTTGGTATCTTATTCTGCGCGGCAAACTGTTTTTATACCTGAGTCGCAATGCGCTGCGTTCGGCGGAGGAGTTTGAAATCCCACCAAACCGACTGGTGGAGCTGGGAACCCAAATTGAAATTTAAGCCATAACCTGGTGTGAATGCTGGGGCTGGTGCGCTGCGCAGTGACCATTCCCTTGTTAAGCAACCCAATTTGTTGGCCCGTTACGTCACGGGCCATTTTTTTATCGACTCTCTTGGTGTTTCAGCGGTCCGACAACCCACCGGCAGGCATCGGTGCCGCCGATATATGGACCTCCTCCTACGTAGGCGTCGGCAGTCTATGTTTCATTGTGTAGACTCACTTTAGTTTTGCAGCCCGTTAGCAAGCATGTGGCAACGCGCCTCGGCCTCGTCTGCAGAATGAACGCCTAAAGGCACATTAGGTTCGTTTCCCTTATTGGTTGTAATTTAAAATGTTTAGCGCTCAAAAGAAGATAGGTAAGGGGAATTTATCGACTCATATCAATAAACACAGATCAAAATACCTCGGCTTAGATGGAATATTGCTTTATTTGATTTAATTATTTCGTTACTCGGAGAAGGTTTATACTTTTTTCTAGCAGTAATGCAAATGCATCGGGTAGATGAAAAATTCAATTTAAGCAGCATTATTTGGTTTTAAAAATACAAAAAACCGTTCTGATAAAATATCAACTACCGACACCCAATAGATTTCACAGCGTAGTGCGCGTAGATACAGCTTGAGAGATATCGGGCGTATTGATGAAGGATAAAAAATGTATGCCGACTAGCATAGCATTTGAGCAGGCCGTAATGACACTTTCACCACGTCAATGGAATGAATCCGGGCACGATATGGCGAGGGCCGTCGACGCACTGGAACAAGGAAAAGTCCTATTTTTTCCCCATTTGTCGTTCCCGTTAACGCTGGAGGAGGTGGCGTTATTGGATCCGCAACTGGTGGATGTGAAACGCAAAAATATCAGCTTCCAACCGCTGACTCATCACCTTAAAGGTGTTGCCTCGGCCGCCAAAAGTCCGGCGATCCGGCAATTATTGACACGCTATTACCAGCAAAGTTGCCAACTGGTGGCCGCAGTGTTGCCCGATTACCAACAGGTGTTGCATAGTCCGACCAACACCTTGCGGCTACACCCGATCACCGCCTGGCGCGACACCACCTCATGGCGAAAAGACGACAGTCGCCTACACGTGGACGCCTTTCCTTCCCGGCCCACTCGGGGAGAACGTATTATGCGTATTTTCACCAATATCAATCCCTCAGGGCAAAACCGCGTTTGGCGGGTGGGTGAACCTTTTCCCGCCTTGGCTCAACGATTTTTGCCGCGCCTGAAGCGCTATTCGCCCCTGGTCAGTTGGGTGCAACACCGGCTCGGTATCACCAAAACCCGCCGTAGCCACTATGACCACCTGATGCTGCAATTGCACGATAGCATGAAAGCGGATCAGGAATATCAGCAGCATGGGCCGCAATTAGCGCTAGAATTCCCGCCGGGAAGCAGTTGGATCTGCTTCTCCGATCAGACTCCCCATGCGGCAATGTCGGGGCAGTTTATGCTGGAACAAACCTTTTTATTATCGCCGGCGTCGATGCAGGATCAGGGCCGCTCGCCGTTGCGGGTGCTGGAATCCTTAGCGCATCAACCTCTGGTGTAGTCTGCGTTTTGTTACGCAGGGCGGGGCAGGTGTGGAGATATGTTCCGTTGTGTGCTGATAACCCGAAGTCAGCTTGGCGCGCACCGAGCGGTATGCAGCTCGGTGCGCTATCGGTTATTTTACCGTAAACATATAGTTACCGTGGGTTTTATGACCATCCACCGAGACGGCATGCCAGTTGACCTGATACTTACCGGTTGTCAACGGCGCTGACAGCGCAATGAGCAGTTGTTTGTTATCCGCTGCGTCAACGGCAGGCTTGCCGGTGGCAATGGTTTTGCCGGCCGCATCCTTTAATACGATACCGCTAAAGGCGGCTTCCACTCCTTCGCTGAATGAGAGCGTGAGGTGTTTTGGGGATGTTTGCACCACGCTTTTATCCGCGGGCAGCGCGTGCTCAAGGTGAGCATGCGCCTGTGCCTGTTGGGTGATCACCAGTCCGGCCATCATTACCAGGGTAGCGACCAAACGTTTTGCTGCATTCATTGTCATGAGTGTTTCCTGTTCTATAGCGGGCGTTATGTTGCGATGTTAAATGATACTTGTTTACCCCCTGATAGGTTAAGAAAAAAAATCAACAATCTTCAATTATCAAGTAAGCCGCATTGATCGGGCCATGCACGCCCACGACTTTAATCAGCTCTATATCTGCCGTAGAACTGGGACCGCCAATGATATTGATACAATACGGCATCGGTTCACCACGTTGTGACGCCATATGGAGCAGCTGCGCCAACTGGGCGACGCGTGGCAAGAGTGTGCTTTTGCGCAATACAAAAATGGAAGATTCTGGCAACAGACTGATCGCTGTTCCCCGGTCGGGCGCGCAAAACAGGACAACACTGCCGGACTCAGTCAGACCGTACTCGGCATAAATCACGCCTATCTTGGCCTGTGCGGCCAGGCGCAGGTCGTCTTCTCCCGCGCAGGAATTCCACACCGTTGCCTGACATTTTTGCTGCAAGAGTTCGGTGATCCCCAGTTCTGCCAAGCGCCGATCACCGCTGACAATCACCGGCGCATGACCGTATTTGTCGCAAAGGCGCAGTGTTGCCCACCCTGCGTCTGCAGCGCCGGTTAATTCACAATGTGCCAGCATCACGTCGGTTGCGACCGTGATAAAGGCATCGCAACGCTGCTGGGCGTTTAAGTCCGTTAGCCGTGTCTTGGCATAATTAGGCTCAACTTCCGGTAGTGGCTCGGGAGTATGACTCACATTACGGCCCAGGCGGCGGGCAATATCGGCTAGAAATGTATCTCGGTTTTCCATTATTGATGTCCTTTGGCCTGATGCTCTTTGAACCAGGTACGGAAACTTTTGCCATCGGCACTGGGAAGATCACGGGCTTCGGTCCACGCACTTACGGCCCCGCCGCCGACCCGCGGTTGGCCGTCCTTGATAAGCCAACCGGCGGCCCGTGCGCCGGCGATCATGCCGACTTTCCACAGTGTTGGATGGCTGTTAACGTAAGTAAACAGCTTGGTAGCGTGTCGCTCGGCCTTGGGTGTCATGCCGGTGTGTGCCATAACACGTCGATGTTCCAGGATCAATGTCGACAGTGGGATCCGCACCGGGCAAACGCTATCGCAAGCAGTACAAAGCGAACAGGCGTAGGGGAGTTCCTTGAAGTCTTTATAGCCGCCCAGCAGGGGTGAGATCACCGCGCCAATCGGGCCGGGATAAATCGAGCCATACCCATGCCCACCAATGTGTCGGTACGCGGGGCAGATATTGATACATGCTCCGCAACGGATACAACGCAAGATGGCCTGAAAGGGTGAACCCAGTACTTGTGAGCGTCCATTATCGACGATCACCAAATGAAACTCTTGCGGACCGTCGATTTGTCCCGATTCGCACGGACCGGTTAGCCAGGTATTATAACCGGTCAGCCGGGCGCCCACCGCACTGCGCGCCAGCAAGGTGATCAGCACGTCGACTTCTTCAAACGTCGGCGCGATGCGTTCCATCCCCATCACCGCAATATGGGTTTTCGGCAGCGTTGTGCACAGACGGGCATTGCCTTCGTTGGAAACCAGACACATCGATCCGGTTTCCGCCACGGCAAAATTACAGCCGGTCACGCCAATGTCTGCGCTGAAAAAATCTTCTCGCAGTTTTTGTCGAATGAATAGCGTCATGGCCTCCGGCGTTTCGCTACCGTCATAACCAAGTTGCTCGTGCAGCACTCGGCGGATTTGATGCCGATCTTTATGGATGGCTGGCACAACGACGTGAGAAGGGGGATCTTGGTCTAATTGCAGAATGTATTCGGCCAGATCGGTTTCGACAACCTTGATACCGGCAGCCTCTAGTACCGCATTCATGCCGATCTCTTCGGTTACCATTGATTTTGATTTAACCACCTTTTTGGCTTGTTTAGCCTGGGCAACCTGAAGAATGTAGCGGGTAGCATCTTCTTTGGTTTTGGCAAAATAGACATGACCGCCATTGGCGATCACTTTTTCCGACAGTTGGTAAAGGTAAGCATCCAGGTTGTTCAGCACATGGTCGCGAATGCTTTGCGCCTGTTTGCGCCACGCCTCCCAATTTCCGAGATCGTCCACCATTTTTTGACGGTTGGCACCGATGCGTTCCTGTGCATTGGCGACCGCCTGGCGCATGATGGGATCTTGAATCTGGATGCGAATACGATCCTTGAATGTCAAACTACTGGTTTTCAGGGACATCAGCTCTCCTTACCGACTCATCAGGACTTCGGCAATATGCATAATCTTGACCGGATGGCCTTCGCGCTGTATGCGTCCGCCAATATTGAGTAAACAACTGATATCGGCACCAATCAGGTAGTCCGGCTGAACCGCCATGATATGGCTCACTTTCTCTTTCACCATTTCACCGGAGATTTCCGCCATTTTGATGGAAAAGGTTCCGCCAAAACCACAGCAGGTTTCCTCTGACTGAAAAGACAATACCTCTAAATCACGCACGTGCCGCAGCAGCATGATGGGCTCGTCGCGTACCCCCAATTTACGAAATAGACTACAAGACGGATGATACACCGCCTTGCCAGGCAATCGAGCGCCGACATCTGTCACATCCAATGTGTTTACGATGAAGGATGTCAGGTCTTGCATTCGATGGGCCACACGTCTGGCGCGCTGCGCCCACGCCGGTTCATCCGCCAAATAATCGGCATAGTGCCGGATAGCATTCATGCATGATCCGGCAGGAGAAATGATGGGATCATCATTTTCCTCTAATGCGGCGATCAGGTTTTTTATTCCGGGGATGGCGTTCTTGATGTAGCCGCTGTTAATGGCTGGTTGACTACAACAACACTGTTTGTCTGGAAAAGTGACCTGACAGCCAAGTTGCTCTAATAACAGCACAACGTCGCGCGCCATACGATACTTGAGTGCGTCGCCAATGCAGGTAACAAAAATATTGACGTTCACGACCGGCCTCCAACTTCATAGCATTACGATTTTATTAAATAGACGCTGAGACAGAAATAATAATGGTTCTCATACGTTAATGTGGTACCCGTAACCCATGTTGCAGACCGCGGGTGAAGACCACTTGCCATAATTGGATATCTCGGGCCCGAAATGCACCGGCGCAGGCGTTAAGATAATAGGCAAACATCCTTTTGAATCGCGCGGAATAACTCGCGCTCAACCTAGGCCATTCGGTGAGGAAATGCTCATACCAGGCGAGCAGGGTGGTATCGTAATCTGCACCGAAGTTATGCCAGTCTTCCATGACAAAAATTTTTTCACTGGCGTTCGCAATTTGTTTAATTGATGGCAGACAGCCGTTCGGGAAAATATATTTATTAATCCATGGATCGACATTATGGCTGGTTTGGTTGGCACCAATAGTATGAAGCAGAAAAATGCCGTCCGATTTTAAGCAACGGTCGACAACCTTAAAATACGTCGCGTAATTTTTCGGGCCAACGTGTTCAAACATACCCACCGATACGATGCGGTCATATTGTTGGTTCAGGCTGCGGTAGTCCTGCAATAGAATCTGGATGTCCAGGGCAGGGTAACGTTCGGCAGCCAAGGCTTGCTGCTCGGCGGAAATGGTCACACCGTGCACCGTGACGCCAAAATGCTCCGCCGCGTAGGCTGCCAGGCCCCCCCAACCACAACCAATGTCTAGCAGTGTCATGCCGGGTTGCAGCTGTAGCTTACGGCAAATCATCTCCAGTTTGGCCTGCTGGGCATCACACAGATTTTCGGCCTGCTTCCAGTATCCGCACGAATATTGCATGTAAGGATCAAGCATATGACAGAACAGATCATTACCGAGATCATAGTGCTCTTTTCCCACGATCCAGGCGCGTTTTTTTGACTGCAGATTGGTCAGCCGCGCGAGGGCAATGCGCAGAATATCATTGATACTCGATGGCATTTTTTTATCGAGTTTGGCTAGCAATATTCGCTGAATGAACATATCCAGTCTATCGCAATCCCACCAGCCGTCCATATAACTCTCTCCCAGACCGATCGAACCCTGCTGTAATACACGCTTGAAAAACAGCGGATTGTTAATCTGGATATCCCAGGGTGCAGAACCATTGATGGCAATACCGGCCTGGGTAAGCATACTGTTGGCAATACGGAACCATTCGTTTTTATTATCACAGCTATTGATCGCGCATATATTACTCATGAATATTACCCTGATTTGACAATAAATTACGTTTCTTTACGTCTGTAAATGCGGCGGGTTTATTATCAGGCAGATGACGCAGTCCTGTGTTACCATAAAAGGACAAACTATTTAGATTTACGGCCATTCCATGTCATATTCATCCCCATCCCCGTTGTCATTGAATGAAGACGTGTTAATTCAACATATTGCGGTGCCTGAGCGACTGACCTTGCCCCGTCCTGTCTATTTTCGCACCTGTTTACTGCTTAAAGGCGTGCTGATTAACGAGCACCAACATCCGTTTGTTGAGTTTCTTTACGCGCGCGAGGGGGGGATGCGGGTCGAGATCGAAGGACAGGCACTCATTGTGCCGGGTTTTTATGGTATATGGATCCCGGCAAATGTGCCGCACCGCGTTCTGACTACCAGCAACGTGTTGTTGGAAAGCCTCTATATCGGTTCGGATTCTGTGGTTCTCAATCACGACAATTGCCGGGTGGTCGTGGTGAGCAACTTCGTCAGAGAATTTATTCATCACGCAACAAAAAATGTGCCGGAACAGTACGATAGCCAAGGAGATGACGGCATGCTGGTCGCTGTGCTGAGTGCACAGATCCAAAAACTGCCGGATGCCGGTTTTTCACTGCCATGGCCTAGTTCGCCAACCTTGATGCGGGTATGCCGGGACATTCAGGAACACCCCGATGAAGAGCACAGTATCGAACGATGGGCGTCTACAATCGGGATGTCGGTACGTACCTTTTCGCGCCGTTTTAAAAAAGAAACGGGCGTTGCCTTTAGCGAATGGAAAAAACGGATGCGATTGCTGGAATCCGTGATCATGCTTAAAAATAACCGCAGCGTGACCCAGGTGGCACTGGATCTCGGCTACTCCGGCACCGCCTCGTTCTCTTTTGCCTTTCGCCAGATGTTTGGCGTACCGCCGACCCGTTATTAGACCTTAACCCGCCGATTGTCAGGCGTGAAAAACGGCAGATGTAAACGTATCAGGTACTAGGCCGTTTTCTTGCGACACCCGGAGACAAAAGAACGGGAGCGCCCGGTCATTGTCCGTACTTGTACCGGCGTATAGCCCTGAGAAAATAGATCCAGAATGCGTAGACGATCTTTTTCCAACTGTTCTTTTTTCATAGCCGTTGCTTGATGCTTTTTATGTTCAGCCTCTCTCTGGGCTTCGACGGTCAATGTTTGCGTTGCCAACACCTGACGCCAAGCCTGTTCGCGCTCACTGTCGCTGGCATCTGGATGTATGGCAATAGTCCGCCACAACTGGACCGCCCGTCGGCGAAAGCCAGTATTCGCCAGCGTCTCAGCGCGTGTGGTTAATGTTTTTACGGGGCAAGACATCATTGCATTGTCCTCACATGATCCGGTTGTCTAGGCAGGCATATCAATGCAGTGCCAGCAGTAGCGGGAAAAGAAAAGGCGTGATCAAGGCGGTCATTATTCCGCAAATGACCAATGCCAGCGAACTGAACGCCCCCTCTTCATAATCGAGTTCGGCACAGCGGGCAGTCCCCAGCGCGTGGGAGGCGGAGCCCATCGCCAGACCGCGCGATGCTTTGGTCCGGATACACATGGCATCGAGGATAATATGACCAAAAACGGCGCCCAAAATGCCGACATAGATCACGCACACCGCGCTGATAGCGGGGATGCCGCCAATACTGTTACCGATTGCCATGGCAATCGGTGTGGTCACGGATTTCGGCATGATGGACGCGGCGATGGCCGGCGTGGCCCCGAGCCATAACGCAATCCAGGTGCCGCTTATCATGGCAACCAGACTGCCGATAAAACATATGCTAATAATCGATTTCCAGCGCATCCTGATCTGATGCAACTGTTCATACAACGGATACGCCAGCGCTACCACCGCAGGCTGCAGTAGGCTATTAAGCAGTTGGCTGCCGCTGAAATAACGGGTATAGGGTATTTTGGTCAGCATCAATAAAGCAATGAGTATCAGCATCGTGATCAGCAATGGATTGAATAACGGATTATTAAGCCGTGTTGCCAACCGACGTACCAGGAAAAACACCACCAGCGTAGTCGGCAAAGACCACCAGATATTATGAAGCATGTTTTATTCCTTTCTTTCTTTCGGTCGTGCTCAGCACGGGTTTTTCTTTGTGTATCGCGTGTGAACACCAACTCACGGTAATGAGAACCATGAGGGTGCTGACGCTACATGAAATGACCACCGGCGCGAATTGCGCACGTAATACATCAAAATACTGCATAACACCCACTCCAATGGGCACAAACAACAGGGCCATATGACGGATTAACAGATGGCATCCTGGTTTTACCCATGGACTCGGGATGATTTGTAACGACAGCAGCGTGAATAGCACCAGCATGCCGATAATACTGCCCGGCAGTGTTATCGGCAGAAGGGTAGAAATACCGATGCCCAGATACAGGCAAGCATAAATCAACAAAAATGCCCGAGCCTGACACCAAACGTGGGTGATGAAAAGTGGCATAACGTTTTTACCAAGCAGTCATACGGTGAGAAATTAAGACTTATTATTAGCTAAATAATATTATTACCTTCATTAAATAAAGACATCTTCTATCTATTTGAGGACATAATAGTGTCTAATATCATTGTTGGGTGTCCAGGCAGTCAGCCGTTGATCCGCAATTGATGAGTGATGTTCAACCCAGGCAGGTATGACGCTAGTGCTGTGTTACCAAGGGGAAAAAATGCAAAATCCCGATACGCCAAGAGGCTGGGTATTCTTGCTACCCACGCTGTTTATCGCCGTAGCGCATGCGGGCGACACCCGCACCGTCAGTCAGCCGGTGCCCCCGCAACCTTGCCAGGTTCTCCATGCCAATGGCACCGCCGATTCCACTCAGAATATCCAGCATGCTCTTGACACCTGCGGCAGCGGTAAGGCGGTGCATCTGTCACCCACGGTGGACCACCCTAGATTCTACAGCGGGCCACTGACACTCCCTTCCGGTGTCAGCCTGTGGGTGGACAACGGGGCCTTTCTTTTCGCTATCGCCAATCCGTCGCGCTATGACACCGGTCACCACACCTGCGGCACGCTGGACGCTTCAGGCAAAGGCTGTAATCCGTTTATCTGGATAAAAAATGCGGTCGGTAGCGGCATCTACGGGCAAGGCACCATTGACGGTCAGGGTAATGCCACCATGATCGGGAAAAGTAAAACCTGGTGGCAACTGGCCACTGACGCTAAAAATAAACACCAAAAACAGAACGCGCCTCGTTTGATACAGATTGATAACTCAAAAAACATCACGCTTTACCAGATCACCTTGAAAAACTCGCCGAATTTTCACATCGCCAGTAATAAAACCAACGGACTGACGCTTTGGGCTATCACCATCAATACCCCAGCCAGCGCCCGCAATACTGACGGTGTCGACCCGATGGGATCAACCAACGTCACACTCGCTCGCAGCAACATTAGCACCGGGGATGACAACGTGGCGATCAAGGCCGGCAATGCGGCATCCTCTCATATTTCGATACTGAACAACCACTTTGGCTTCGGGCACGGTATGTCTATCGGCAGCGAGGTGAACCAAGGCGTCAGTGACGTGACGGTCAGCACGCTGACCCTTAACGGCACCACCAATGGCCTGCGCATCAAAAGTGACCCTTCACGCGGTGGGCTGGTGAGCGGCGTGACCTATGACAACGTGTGCATGGAGAACGTGAAACATCCCATTGTACTGGATACCCATTATGACAGCACGGCCAGTGGCAGTTTGATACCGGAGTTTCGAGATATTACCTTTAACAACGTGCGGGTGTTGACCGCAGGGTCCTTTAGCATTGAGGGGTACAGCAACACAAAACCGATAAGCGTCAGGTTCAACAACCTCCATATCAAAAAGGGCTCAGTCTGGCATGAAAAATACGCAATCATCCAGGGCAAGGCGCAAGAAGATGCCACAGGATCATGTGAATAACCCTACTTATAGTGAGTAAAAGCTGATAGTTAAACGCGCTAAATTGTATGTAAAATTAATAAGGGATAATGAATGATTTAATTCATCCGGTACGATAGCAATATTTACCGATTTACGTTGTTGTGCTGTATAACGCGTATATTTTACTCAGTGGTTACTTGTCAGCGCTGAGTGTTCCATGTCATCCATGTTGTTGGGTTTTTAGACAGTCGCATCAATAGCCAAAAATAAGTGATGACAATAAATTATCATTAGTCTGTCAAAGATCGCCATTGAGGTTTGTATGCGTCAAGATTTACGTTTTATACTTGAAAGATTTGGTTTGTTTATTATTTGTTCCATTGCTATTGGTCTTATTATAGGGATGATGTTTATTGATATTCACTGGATACATAATTCAGTGCATGAGACGTCTTTGGTCGAAATCACTCAGGAAGTTCTCCTGTTGGTGATGGTATCAATCTTTTTCTATCAAGCCTACCGGTATCCTCTGCTACGCCATAGCCTGGTGTTGGTCGGCGGTTTTTTTACGTGCATGTTGATCCGTGAATTGGATTTTTTAATGGATGTCATCAGACAAGGTGCTTGGTTTTGGTTCGCTTCTGCCGTAGCCGCCATCTGTGTCATATTCGCGTTACGTCGTCCGGCTACTACGTTGACCGGATTGGTGGCATTCCTAAAACATCCAAGTTATGGAATGATGATTGCTGGTTTATTGTGCGTATTGGTATTTTCTCGCCTGTTCGGCATGCAAATATTATGGAAAGGAATACTATCAGGCGATTATCAGCGCGTGGCGAAAAATATGGCTGAAGAAGGCACTGAGTTACTGGGTTATACGTTTTGCCTGTTCGCCACGCTATGGTATTCATCAAGTTTAGCTGAGCGGCATTCCCGGTTATTGCATGAGAGCACCTGTTAATCGAGTAAATCGTTAGTTATCCGCTAACAACAAGGGATTGTCGTCTAAGGTTAAGCTATTGCGAAGATCCCATCCACGCAGTTTGCCGGGATTGAGTAAGCCATTGGGGTCAAGGCATTGCTTAACCGAGACCACGTCAGGGCGGATATTCCCTTGTTTCCCCTCTTCAATTTGAAATACGTGTGGATTGTTTATTTTTACCTGATTGTCGCGGAATATTTGCATTATTTCATTTAATCGTTCTTCCGTTGAATAACGCACTAACTGCAATCCACTGGCGGTGATATTTCCCTCATTGTCGCGAAGAAACTCAATATGCGACATGACCTCATTACCGAGCAGGGTATGCATATGGAGAATGTGTTCGCGATAATGTGTATGATCAAATGCCGTTTGTACATAAGTTAAGGAACTGTCGACCTTCAGGGCATGCAGCGTGGTGTGGTTCCAGCAATATTCCATCAGCGATGTGTTGGTGTCACGCGCCTGTTCCGCGGTCTGGCGCACGGCATTTTGCCCCCGGGATTTGCGCAATAGGTCTGCACACAACCCTTCACTTTCCTGCGCAATAATACTGATGACAGCGTGCTGATGTGCCTGGTAAAGCCCGTTCAAATGGGTGAAAAAGTGCGGGATTGGTGCGCCAAACAGTGCCAGTTCGCGTTTTATCAGTCCCGGTGAGCGGGCAAAGGTATTCGCGTAGTCCAGCGCGTCAGTGAGATCGTCAAACACGTCCAGCCGCTCGATCCAACGGTGGGCGGGAGCCAATGCCAGCTCAATCTCAAGAATAATGCCGTTAGTGCCGTAAGCATGGTGTAACAACAGTGCCTGGGGGGCGGGAACGATCAGAATACGGGGTTCGGCCTCCATAGTCATCACCTTCACGCTGAGCACGTTACCCGGCGCGGCCAGCGGTCCGTAATTGATTGAGCCAATGCCGCCAAAGCCGCCACCATAAAGCCCGCCTAAACTGGCCAGCCGGTAAGTGGACGGCATACAGCGCAATTCCCAACCTGTCGGGCGTGTCACCGTTTCGATGTCGACCAAACGAATACCGGCTTGAGCACGCACTACGCCGTCTTTCAGCTCACAAATCTGATTAAAGCCGGTCATATCGACGAGAATACCCCCGTGCAACGGCACCAACTGACCATAGTTGCCCGTTGCACCACCGCGTAACATCAGCGGCAATTGGTGTTGCACACAGGCTGACACCAGCCGATGCAATTCGTCCTCATTGCGTGGGCGAACCACCGCATCAGCCTGCTTACCTTCCAGTTGCTGGTTCAGTAGCGGACTAAACCAGTGGAAATCACGGGAAAGGCGTTTGACCTTTGCCGCCTGTAACGTCCACTCGAGGTCAGGAAGTGTCTGCTGTATTAGTGCGACCGCACGCTGACGTTGTTCACTGTCCATATTCTTTTTACCCGTAAATAATGGATGCGTTAATGGGATTGTACGACTTCGCTTTCATGCCAGGCGCTCAACGCCCAATGCGAAATCCAGGACATCACCCCAAACAGCACAATGCCCGTCAGTGAAATTAACAGCAGGGCGGCGAACATCAGTGGGATGTCCAGTTGGTAGCCGGCCTGCAATATCTGATAAGCCAAACCGGTATTGCTGCCACCAGTACCGGCAACAAACTCGGCAACAACGGCGCCTATCAGCGAAAGCCCGCTGGAAATGCGCAGCGCGCCAAAGAAGTAGGGCAGAGCCGAAGGGATGCGCAGGCGGACCAACGTTTGTAATCGGCTGGCATGGCTCAGTTGGAAATAACTCAGCAGGCCTGGTGAAACGCTGCGTAGCCCCTGAGTGGTATTGGAAATAATGGGGAATATTGCCATCAGGGTAGCGCAGACCACCAGAGAGAGTGTGGTATCTTTGACCCAAATAATGATCAGCGGCGCAATGGCCACAATCGGTGTCACCTGCAAAAATACAATGTAGGGAAATAGCGCAGTTTCCACAAAGCGGTTTTGTACCAGTAAAAAAGCAACAGCGGCACCGATCACAATTGACAATAAAAACGAGATAAGCGTGATTTTCAGGGTGAACAATAACGACATCATCAGTGATGCCAGGTTAGTCCACAGGCTGTGCAGCATGACCAGCGGTGACGGCACCAGAAACTGTGGAATGTTGAAATAGCTGACCGAGCCCTGCCAGAATGCAAGCATCACCACGGCGACCAGTGCCGGATAAATAATTTTGAGAAAACGTGGATTGTCGATCCATGGGGCGGTTTTATGGGTTTTCATGCGTTTACTCCGTACCAGATTGGCTAGCGTGCAGCAGGCTGTCCTGCAACCGCTTGGCATAGCGTGAAAAAACCGGGCTGACGCGAAAATCATCGTTGCGCGGGAAAGGTTCGGTAATGGCAATATCTTCCACCACCCGGCCTGGTCGCGCCGCCATCATAATCACTCGTTGGGAAAGAAATACGGCTTCATGAATCGAGTGGGTCACAAACACCACTGTCAGCTCTTGCTCCTGCCATAGCCGGAGCAAGTCACTGTCGAGTTTGTTGCGGGTTATTTCATCAAGTGCACCAAAAGGTTCATCCATCAGCAATAATTTAGGCCGGGTCACCAGCCCGCGGGCGATGGACACCCGCATCTGCATCCCGCCGGAAAGCTCCCGGGGTAATACCTTGGCAAACTTGCCCAGCCCGACTAACGCCAATGCTTCGCTGACACGCGTGTTGGCCTCTGCGCGAGGTACCCCGGCTAAATCCAGCGGCAAACGGACGTTGCTGTGCACATTGCTCCACGGCATCAGCGTGGCCTCCTGAAACACAAAGGACAGTGGCACCTGCGTTTTTTCACGGCTGTCACGACGCCACAGCATCAGTTTGCCGTCGCTGGGTTCGACCAAACCGGCGACCAGCTTTAGCAAGGTACTTTTGCCACAGCCCGAAGGCCCTAGCAGGGTAACAAACTCACCCTGATTGATCGTCAGATTGACCGGCAACAGCGCACGTGTGCCATTACTGTAGATTTTCTCTGCCGACAGCACCTCGATGGCAGGCGTCGTCGGCAGGCGCGGCGGTCGCAGTTGACTCATGATGGTCAAATTTTGCGCAGTGTTCACGGCATGATCCTCGCGTTTTTGATGAGGTCGAGGGTATAGGTCTGGTTAAACGGGACTTTATCAGCGTCAATCAGCTTGTTTTTCACTAACATATCCCAGGTTTTTTTCAGCCGAGGTTCGGTAATAATGCCGATGCCGTCGGTTTGGGCATCGCCACCGGTGACCAACTGATATTTCTTCATTTGGGCGATGCCAAATTCAATCTGGTCAACACCCATGCGCGGATTATCTTTGTGGATCAGCTTATTACCCTCGGTGGGATCCTGCAGATAGGCTTTCCAGCCTTGCATGGAGGCTTTGACAAAGGCCGCGACGGCGGTTGGCCGTTTTTTAACGGTATCCGCCATGCAAATGATGGAGTTGCCATAGGGCGGGTAACCCCAGTCACTGAGCGGATAGACGTAAAAAGGTTTCCCCCCTTTGGCCACCGAAAATGGTTCTGAGGTGACGTAACCTTGCTGCACCAGATTATTGTCGGCCAGGAAAGGCTGCACGCTAAAGGTATAAGGACGGATTTTGGCGTTGCCCAGGCCTAATTCGCTTTTTGCCCACGGCCAGAATGAGGTATAGGCCTCGGTGGCCAGCAGGAACGTTTTGTCTTTTAATTGTTGTGGTTTATCAATCTTATCGTGGCTGATAAACACCGTCGGTGAATGTTGGAATACGGTGGCGACGGTCATGGCATGCACCCCCGCTTGCCAGGTTTCGAGCGCTTGGCCATTGTCGCCGAGAGTACAGTCGGCTTGGCCTGCAGCCATCAGTTGCATCACGTTGACCTGTGGCCCACCCATTTTGATGGTCACATCAAGTCCGGCTTTTTTATACAAACCTTTGGCCTGCGCTTCGTAGAAACCACCATGTTCCGCCTGAGCGTACCAGTTAGTGAGAAAAGTGAATTTTTCTTCAGCCAGAGTGGACCAAGAGGTACTGATCAGCAGCAAAGTAAGCAATGGATAAGTTGGCGTACGCATATTTTTCATTATGGGAGTCCCTTTTATTCACAAACCAAAGAAGATGTCGGTGGAGTAAATGCGGATTGAACAAAACCGTGCCAATGGTGGTTTCCCCAGGTGGGTTCGCTACGCACCCGCCATTCCATCTGGTGGATCTCAGTGATGGCTTGCGCCCAACTGGCGGCCAAGGAATCAATAATGGCATGACCTTGCTCGGCGGTGGCTTGGGTTGGATCGCCGATCACGCCGCTGGGACCAAAATCGTAAGCGACCCAGGCTGCAGCAGGGCGGCCGCTAGACAGTGTCGGGCAAGGGAATTCCGGTGGATAGTGGGCAACAGCGTGTTCCATATGAACACATTCAGGGGCCAGGGCCAGCATCAGGGCGGTCTCGCTGTGGCCTGCGTGCATGGCCATTTTTTGCTCCTGAGCACTCAAAAATTGTTTTGCCACATTGGGAACGTTAAACACGTCGTGAGGGATCATGACCATATCGCCGTGACGCAGGCGCATTTCACGTGAAGCCATCTGCAATACCTGCGGCTGTCCGCCGTGGCCATTGATCATCAGCAGCTTGCGAAAACCCGCGCGATAGAGCGATTCGGCCACCTCCAGAATGGTCTGCAGTAGTGTGCTACCGGTCAGGGTCAGCGTACCGGGAAAATTCAGATGTTCATCCGACTTACCGTACGTTATCGGTGGGATGGCATAAGCCGGAATCTCAGCCGACAGGCGAGCGAGTGCATGACCGGCTACTCCGGAGGAAATGACACTGTCTACTGAGCACGGCAAATGAGGACCGTGCTGTTCAATAGCGCCCGTCGGTAATACGATAACGGTATTGGCTTTGTCTGGCAGGGCCGCAATCGCCGTCCAGCTAAGGAAAGGGAGAAAGCGTGCGGCAGGAATATAACCGTTGATCATGGCTGTGCCTCTGTGTCAGAAATTATTGTGGTAACCACACCGTCGCTTCAACTTCAATGAGCACCTCTGCACTGGGCAGCATTTCACTGACCTGCACCACGGTAGATGCCGGCGGGTGTTCGGGGTAAAACAGTTTTCTTACCCGGCTGTAATAGGGAAAGTGGTCGAGGTGGCGAAAATATTGCACCAGTTTGATCACATCGCTCATTTGTCCCCCCGCCGATTCAACGGTTTGACGTATGCTTTCGAGCACATACCAGCTTTGTGCGAGAATCGGCCCCTGTTTGGCATCCGTAGAAAACTCACCCGTTTCGCCCAGGAGTTGCCGCGCCTCGGCGGGGATATCCTGAAAACCGCGCACCAATGTCGCGCTCAGCGGATTGACGGGAATAATGCCGGAGAGAAAGATAAAATCACCGGCGCGACGCCAAGCGGCATAGTGCGCAAGGGGTTTACCTGCACCTGCGTCAAGACTCATTGATATGCTCCTGATCCCACATCCGTTGATAGATAAGCTTGCCGTGGTTAATCACCAGACGCGCAGCACTGTTTAATGGCCAAGTAAAGCGGTCGCTACCGGGAAAAATCACGATATTGGCGGCGTTTCCGACAACCAGCGGAGAGCCAGCACGGGTTGCACCGGTCAACACGGCCAGATCACAGATGAGCCGTGACTGCTGGTCGAAAACATCCTCAAGCTGGGCGGCGAACATCCCGCAGGTCAGGGTATCGAGCGGGTCATAGCTGCCTGCCGGACAGAAGGCATCCTGAACGTTGTCACAACCCAGCAGGGTTGGAACCCCTGCGGTTTGCGCCTCTTTTAATAGCGTTATCCCGCGCTGGCGCGGCGTTCGGCCCACGACCGCATCCTGCAACAGCAGGTTAGTCATGGGCAGCGCGATCAGCGTAACGCGCTGTTTGGCCAATAAGGCCAGCACTTGTTTTGCCTGTTGTTCACCGCCAGAAGCCAGCGCACAGCCGTGGCTGCAGCAAATGTGGCCTGGAAATTCGTGGTTGGACAGATACTCAGCCAACCAGACCAGCCCGTTTGCGGTTTTGCCCAGTTCCTCGTCAATATGAAGATCCAGATTCAAATGCCAGCGAGCGGCGCTCAGCATCAAATTTTCCATCGCCGCCGGATCCCAGTTGGACGAGTGAATAAATCCGCCCAATAAGCCGTGCTCACCGCTGTGTGCTACGGCTTGTGCAATGGCATCTGCCGTGGCTGCATCGGCAAAAAAAACCAGCGGTACCAATGCAACCCGCTCCAAGGTGACACCCGGTTGCTCAAGTTTGGCCATTTCCAACCAGGCAGCCGGCGCCGTCGCGTCGAACCAATCAATATGGGTGCGCAAGTGCGAGACGCCGTGTGCTGCTGCCCGTGCCAATCCCTGGGCGGCACGCTGATGAATATCTTGTGCGTTCCAGTGCCAACGATCCTGTTGCATGGCGTCAATGGCGGCTAATAAACCCGGCCCAGCCGGACGGCTGCGCCCGATGGTGAAGGTCTTATCCAGATGGGCGTGTGGTTCAATCAGCCCCGGCAGGACCAATGCGCCATCGAGGTTCCATAACGCACACTGAGACGATTTTGTCGGCGAGAGCGAGGAAATCATCCCGTCGGCAAAACCAATATCAGCTGTCAGCGGTTCGCCATGGTGCATCGGCCAGTCGGCGGGCAGCGCCCATACGGGTAAACGGGCGTTGCTGATGCCGTTAAGTTGCGTTTGGGCCATGGGCATACTCATCTATAGCTCCACATAGGCATCACAGATCCAGCACCAAAACCGGGCTTTTCGAGCGCGAACAACACAACGTCATCTGCGTGTTCTGTGCTTTTTCGTCCTCGCTGAGCACACAATCCCGGTGTTCGGGAATTCCGTCGATAACCTCGGTAATACAGGCGCCACACATCCCTTGTTCGCAGGACAGCATAATGTCGATTTTGGCACTTAATAAGACTTCGGCAATTGTTTGGTCAGGCTTGACGAGGAAACGTTGCCCGGTGGAATTCAGTTCAATATAAAAATCCTGATTTTCCGTTTTTTTATCCAATTCAGCATGAGTGAATCGTTCAAAGGATAATTGAGAGGGTTTCCATTGATACCGTTGCATAATTTCTTTCAGGCGTTGGACAAAACCGTCTGGCCCGCAGGCAATGACGGCAGTATCTTGGTCTGGATGGCATAAACATACCGGCGTTGTATCGCGAAGGGAATCATGGGTGTCGCTGCCATGCAGGTAGACCTGTTTCGCCAGATGTGACGCATGTAGACGGTGTTTAAATGCAATTTCCTTAACATCAGAAACATAGTAATGCAGCTCAAAATCAATGCCTTGATTGGCGAAATTTTCAGCCATTGCCAACAGGGGGGTAATGCCGATGCCCCCGGCAAACAGTAAATAGCGTCCTGCTGCGGGCAACGGGAAATGATGACGGGGTGCTGAGATACTCAGGCTATCACCGGGCTTGAGACGATGATGAATGAAATCTGACCCACCGGCAGACAGGTCCGCCAATTTAACACAAATTTCATAATGGTCTGTGTGGTTACATTCGGTACAAAGTGAGTATTGTCGAGTGCCAATATCGGGAATGAAAATATCAATATGAGCGCCTGGGGAATAAGCCGGTAAAACACCACCTTGCTGCGCGACCATCTGTATTGACACATTTCCCAGACCGTTTTCGGTCATTGTTTTGATGGATACAGGAATCAGGTCAGTGTGTTTCATTAGCGGTTACCGTAAAAATAGAATGTATGTTGATACCTAGTGGCATCCCTACCAGTTAAACATCGAGCAGGATAGATATCCGCTGCTGGTTGATGAATCTGTGAAACGAATGTTTCCGTTGTCATGAACGATACGTTATTGTGATAAAACTGTTGCGTCCAGAGCTTTGATTCGCACAACCCGTTGCATAAAAGAGAGCAGGTTAACTATGTTCGCATTCTCGCGGTTTTTGCTGTATTTCACTGAAGTTAGCCGCCAGGGATCGTTTCGCAAAGCCTCAGAAACCTTGCACGTCGCGGCGTCGTCTATCGACAGACAGATACTCCGGGTAGAAAAAGAGCTGGCTATGCCATTGTTTGAACGCCATCCGACGGGGCTGAGGTTAACCGCCGCGGGCGAACTGCTGCTGCATGCGGCCAATAACTGGAAAAAAGATTTTAACCGGGTATGTGAGCAACTTGATGACCTGCGGGGGCTCAGACGTGGTCATGTGCGCATTGCCACTATTGATGCCATCAACCGGAATTTTTTCTCGGCGATGCTAAAAAAGGTACATCACGAATACCCCAATATTTCCTTTACATTAACCACCATGAACAATGTTGATATAGAACAGGCGCTGATATCCGGCGATGCCGATTTTGGCATTATGCTCAATCCTCAAAGCTCAAGAGAGTTACAGGTCCGCGCCTTTACCGAAATTGCTATTGGAATTGTGGTCCCTAAAGGGCATCCCCTGGAGGGCAGAAGCGGTATTCGTTTTAATCAGTGTACTGAATACCCGTTTATCCTGCCGTCTGCCCCGCTGATGCTATGCGAACCGGTCGATGCACTGGTGAATATTACGGGTATTTCGGTTAAAGAAGCCGCTGTTTCTAATAACATTCACATGATTCGCTCCTTGATTAAGGAGCAAATAGGGATTGGTGTATTGTGCCGCCTGGACATCTTGGATGAGATCGCCAACGACCAACTGGCGTTTATCCCGCTTACCGATCCACAGCTTAAATCATTTACCCTGGCGCTGTGCGTATCCCCGTCACGGCAACTGTCTCTGGCAGCATCAATGATGCTCAAGCAGGTAGAGGTGTTGTTTAGCCAAATTCACAGTGGCAGCACTAGCCAACGCTAATTTGCACAATTATGGTGTGTTTTGCGGTTGTGTGAATCAAAGGTTGCAGAGGAAAAAGCAAACTTGCTGTATAAAGCAGTCTATAAAAAATAAACATCAAACGGGAGGGCTTGTTATGCCGTTATGCCATAAAATCATGTGCGCCAATGCCGAATCAGGTGAGGAAAAGCTGCTACAAGGCCTTGCTACCACGGAACTTGAGGCGCTTAGTCCTGACGTTAACCACGAAGTCCTGCAGCAGGTGCATTATCTTCATGACGGCCAGAATCGGTCGTCTGCAACAATGTTGCGTAACTATATCAATCAGTTATCTTGCGCTCGCGAATACAAAGAAATTTAAATGAGGCGCTGATTCTGAGGGGATTTTCTGTTATTAAGCATGATGTGCTTTCTGGCAAACTGCGCCAGCCTTTACCAACACACCGTGACCAATACAACTTAATCAGTAAAAAATCCCCAGGCATTTCCCGTCGTGGGCGCCAAGTCTTAATGACTGGCCATGTCAGCGTCCGATAGTTGCAAAAGCCTAAGGGTGGTTAGCATCGCTTGATCCAGCGCACTGCTATCACGGCGCAATTTCGTCAGCAGCGTCGCCCCCAGCCACAATTCATAAAGGGCCAGTGCGCTGTGTTCCGGAATCAAATCAGCAGATAAGGAACCATCCTGAATGCCTTCGGCAATACAGGCACTGAGCTGTGCAAGCAGGTTTTCTGTTCCGTGTTTTAACGCCTCACGCATGATCTCAGAGAGATCAGACACCTCGGCACTGAGTTTAACCACCAGACATTTACCTGTCAGATCGTCACCTTCCTGGGTTTCTTGCCAGCATTGCCAGTAGGTCATCAAACGTGCTGCAGCGGTCCTGCTACGATCCGTCAGTACGCTTTGCAGGCGCTGGTTGTAATCGGTAAAGTAATCTTGCAGTAATGCCTCACCAAAAGATTCCTTCGATTTAAAGTAATGATAAAAAGACCCTTTTGGTACTTTTGCGGCTCCCAGGATCTCAGACAGCCCAACGGCTGAAAACCCTTTGCCTACAATCACCCGCTTGCCGGTATCGAGGATATGTTGCCGGACATCTTTATGTTCAGTTGCCATGATTCGTTTTCCACAGAGATTAGACCGATCGTCTAATAATCAATGAAGGCATTTTCAACGTGTTTGGCAAAAATTGCAAATACAAAAAAAGCCAACTAGACGACCGGTCTAATCAGTGTTAAGTTATGGCCATTGGTTTAGAACTGCGCTGATGCCTATACCCGTCAGCCTGGCAAATTTTTCCCTAACGGAGAACCTCATGCTTAATTTCGATTTTTACAACCCGACCCATATTGCGTTTGGTAAAGGACGTATCGCTGATCTGGCGACGCTGGTTCCTGCACATGCGCATGTGCTGATTTTATTGGGTGGTGAAAGTGCACGTAAAAACGGTACGTTGGACGAAGTGCGCACCGCGCTAGGTTCACGTCAGGTTTCAGAATTTAATGGCATTGAGCCTAATCCGAGTTTTGAAAAACTCATGTTGGCCGTAGAGCAGATAAAAAAAGAAAAGATAGATTTTTTGCTGGCGGTGGGCGGGGGTTCGGTACTCGATGGGACTAAGTTCGTTGCTGCCGCTAGCCTGTATGAAGGCGACCCGACTGAGATCCTCAGCTCTTTTGGCGCTAAAATCACCCAAGCCATGCCATTCGGTTCGGTGCTGACACTGCCGGCTACCGGCTCAGAAATGAATAATGGCGGGGTCATCACCATTAAATCCCGTGGTGCCAAACTACCGTTCTTGAATAATAACGTCTTCCCGCGTTTTTCGGTTTTAGACCCGACCAAAACCTACACCTTACCGCAGCGCCAACTGGCCAATGGGGTGGTTGATGCGTTTATCCACGTGATGGAACAATATCTGACTTATCCGGTGGGTGGTGTTATTCAGGATCGTTTTGCTGAAAGCTTACTGCTAACCCTTATTGAACAAGGTCCGCTTGCCGTCGAATCGACTGATTACACTGCGCGCGCCAATTTGATGTGGACCGCAACCCTGGCGCTCAATGGACTGATCGCTGCTGGTGTGCCTTCTGACTGGGGTACTCATATGATCGGCCATGAAATGACCGCTAAATACGGTATCGATCACGCCCGTACCTTGGCGGTGGTATTACCCGCCATGATGCAAATCCGCCGGGTAGCAAAACAAGAGAAATTACTGCAATACGCCAAACGCGTCTGGCAGATCACTGAGGGCTCTGATGATGACATCATCGATGCGGCTATTGCTAAAACCCGCGCGTTCTTCGAATCACTTGGCCTGCCAACCCACCTTGCTGCTTACGACATTGGTGAAGATGGCATCACGGCGATCCTCAAACAACTTGAAGAACATGGCATGGTGGCATTAGGCGAACGCCATGAAGTGACGTTGGCTGAAAGTCGCAAAGTGCTAGAGGCGGCGCTGTGAGCCCATTATGCCAACGGGCCCGCACGTTTTTGCCCACCTACTTTTTGCCCGTTAACGTGCCGGCCGTCATGTCGGCCAACTGAAGACGCACGTTGGCAACATCATATGATCAGCACTGTTGGCTAAACACTGTTGGCAACACATGGAATACTAAATGAAAGTTCTTATTGTTCTAACCTCGCACGATCAACTGGGTACTACCGGCCTTAAAACCGGGTTCTGGCTTGAAGAGTTCGCCGCGCCTTATTATGTCTTTAAAGATGCTGGTGCCACCATCACATTGGTCTCACCAAAAGGCGGCCAGCCGCCAATTGATCCCAAAAGTGACGAACCCGATTTTCAGACAGCGGCAACGGATCGCTTCAAAGCGGATCTGGGCAGCCAGGGTTTACTCGCGCATACCCACAAACTCAGTGACATCCAAGCCTCGGATTACGATGCGGTATTCTACTCTGGCGGTCATGGGCCATTGTGGGATCTGGCTGAAGATGCCAAATCCATCGAGCTAATCGAGCGCATCTATGCTGCTGGGAAACCCCTGGGCGCGGTGTGTCATGCCCCTGGCATATTCCGCCACACCAAGGCGGCCAATGGTGAACCCTTAGTTAAAGGAAAACGGGTGACCGGTTTCACTAATAGCGAAGAAGCAGCCGTTCAATTAACTGACGTTGTACCCTTCCTGGTTGAAGACATGCTGGTCGCCAATGGTGGCCAATACAGTAAAGGCCCTGACTGGATGCCCTTTGCGCAGATCGATGGCCAACTGATCACCGGTCAGAACCCTGCATCTTCTGCGTTGGTGGCGCATGAGATGCTGAAGTTATTAGAATCGAAATAACACCTAAAAATAAACAAAGTTAACGCGCAGCCGGGTCTTCAAACGTCAGGTTTTTAGGCTCGGCTTAACGTATTTTTGCGAGCCATAAAGTGCTTACGGATAACCTCGGTTGCGGTACGGGATGATAGCTTGCGGTCCAGTTCATCCTGCTGGCTGTGTATCTCAGGGCTGGGTTCGGGCTGATTTTGATTTGCAGCTAATTGATAAAATATTTCCGCAGAAACGGGTTTGACACCCACTATTTTTTGGGCAATATATTGTTGCAACTCGGCTCCACCCATGTTCATTATCGCCTGCGCCAGCGGATATTTCCAGGTTTGCGTATCATAATAAGGCATCTTACCGGTCAGAGACAAAAATTCTCCAAGCGATTGGTCCCCACTCGCCATACCCGAATGAGACAAACACATGAAATCTTCGAAAATAGGATGTGGCAAAGACTGGGTAATAACAACATTTATCTTGGCCTTCCCTTGCCCAGTAATTTCTATGGAACGCGTCAGATTACCATTGTCTGGGTTGGCGAAAAACAGTGTCGCTTTGGCAAAGAGTCCAAGGAGGTCAAACTGGTCATTTTTTAATTCAAGTATATCTTTTAATGCCGTTGGCAACTTATGTTTAACCTCGCTGTTTAATTGACGCATTACCATAATGTAATTATGATCTTTATCCTCTGTCATCGTTTCACTGAGGGTGTTCGCAATGAAAACTTGCATGCCGGTGATCATGAGTTTTGAACTGATATATGCCAAATGGTAATGACTGTCCTGTGCCAGAGACATATTATTACTGTCAATTAATTTTAGCAATTCTCCTTTGAATCGTGCTTTGATGGCATCTTTTGTACCGGTATCTGTTGGCAAGTAACCGATTGAATCTACGCCAAATCCTAAATTATATGCACTGATTCTTTCAAAGCCAATACCATCAATTACTGTTTCGTAGTGACTCAGACCTTTATTTTTTGAACATAACAGATCCATTTCTTCAATAAGCACAATATCGTGTTTAGGAAACTGATATTTATCGCATAATTGATTGATATGGTCCACCAAATAGGTCGAATTAAAAATATCAAGGGGTGCAACCACAAAAATAGGATTATACAGTTCTCCTATTGTATGTACGACGTTATCGCGCATAGACAAGTTGCGTAAAATGATTTTTTTTGGTTCATTAGCATCTACGGATGAAATGGTTACCCGGCAGCCTTCATTTAATGCAATGTTGGCTATTTTATTTGCTAAAACATGATCCCCGTTACCACCGATAAAAGGGTTGATTAATACTACATCACGCCCATAAAGCGACTTGCTCGTGAAATGACTGTTTATTATATTTTCTGATTTATTAATAGGTGTGACAGTCGACGTGGTGCTCATTGTATTGGTGTACACTTGATTTACCTTACGGTGTTTTTTAACGGGAACAACCGAATAATAGCGCACTTATTAGAATATTGTCTAACTAAGTTTTGATGTATAAGTTAATAATGCATAGAAAATTAATGGATACATGCCGATGACTGGTAATGTTATTATAAATAATAACATTAAATATTATTTACAATAAAATAAATGCAGGATTAAAAAATGACAGGTTTACCACACTGTGCGCAGTTGCTTTTGGGTGATATCCGTATTGATGACGCCTTCGATCAAATGGTAGACGTAGCCGTAACCAGACGCAAGAGCGTGACTTCAGACGGCGCAGCCAGGCGTATCGGCGGCCCCCAGTAGCCCGTGCCGCGGCTGGTGTATACCCAGAGATCATTGAGCTTGGACAGTCCGTGAACAAACGGCTGCTGTAACCGAACAACGTATTGCCAGGGCAGAAACTGGCCGCCATGCGTGTGGCCGGACAATTGCAGCGTGAAACCTGCCGCTGATGCTGCTGGTGCACTGCGTGGCTGATGGGCAAGCAATAGCCGGAACAAGATATCGTGCGGTGCGCCGTGCAGGGCTTTGTGCGGATCGCTGGTGTGCGCCGGGTCGAAGTTACCGCCACTGTAATCCGTCACGCCCGCCACGATGGCGCGTGCGCCATCGTGGTTAATCACCACATGTTGGTTCATCAACACCGTAAAACCCAGCCGACGAAACTCCACAATCCATGTCTCCGCGCCGGCATAATATTCATGATTGCCGGTGACGAAAAATGTGCCGTGCCGTGCGGATAAGGCGCCTAGCGGTCGAGCATCAGCCTCCAGCTGCGACACGGATCCATCGACGACATCGCCGGTCACCGCAATCAGATCCGGCTTGAGCGCATTGACGGTTGCCACGATTTTCTCGACATAACCGCGTTTAATGGTTGGGCCGATATGAATGTCGCTGATCTGCACAATTTTAAAGCCATTGAGCGCCGTCGCCAGTCCTGCGATCGGGACATCGATCATCTTAACCGGCGCATTGCGACGCGCGTTATAGACACCCAACAACGTGAGCAGTAGGGCAAATAGAGGCACGCACAGCGCGCTGGTGGCGGTGAACTCCGCCATGGCAATGGGGGTGATGCCCTGCAAGCGGAACACCACCTGGAGCAAAAAAAACACCATATCGCGCAGCACTGTCAGCACCAACAGCAACGAAAAAACGCCCATCATGAGCAAGCCTACCCACGCGAGCCGGTCTGACAGCGGCTGTTTTTTTATACTGCGCGCCGCCATGCCGAGCGGGATCAGCAAAATAGAGGCCACCAACAGTAGCGCCGCGAGCCATTTGAAGGGCGTCGCGATAGACAGGGCAGGAATGAGCCGCATGCCGATATACACATGCAAAAGAGTGACGATGCTGATGAGACGAATAAAAAATGCAGTGCGAAGCATAGACAATCTTCCTTTTGCTTTAACGCGAAAACGTCAAGTATCGTATTAAATACGAATAATGCGCATCGGTAAACCTTGGAGATAGTGTGTCGGTGCTCTCACCTTCAGTGCATATTTACTCTGTTCAACCTCATTTTTTGCTGCGCGGCGTGCACTGGACAGGCTATTGGTTTATGTTTAACCAACACCGGATCGCTTGAACAGTGAGTCCATAAGCGTATATTGATTGAGATCATTATTTAAAGGTTCGGTGAATGTTCGACTATCTTTGTTATGTTGATCCAAGAGAAAGAATATTTGACGTTTAAGATAGTGATCTCGAATTTTAACCTGGTTTTCGGGCTGTTTTTTTCGGGGTAACTCCCTGTAATAAAAAAAGGAATGAAATATGGCCTATGCAACAATCAATCCCTATACAGGAAAAACCATCAAGACGTTTCCCAACGCTACCGATGCCGAGGTCTCAAGAGCCTTGGATCAAGGCGATGCTGCATTCCGGCAATGGAAAACCACGAGTGTAGCCGATCGTGTTGCCGTGCTGCAAAAAGCAGCCGACCTGCTGCGAGCCAAGCACACCGAATACGCGAAGATGCTGACGCTGGAAATGGGTAAGCTGTTGGGCGAAGCAGAGGCGGAGGTCGAATTATCGGCCGCGATCTTTGAGTACTATGTCGAGAATGCCGAGCAACAACTGGCACCGGAAACTCTGCCGTCGAAGGATCCGGCGGTGATCGAGGCCTGGTTGGTGAACGAGCCCCTGGGTATCATTCTGGCCATCGAACCGTGGAATTTCCCTTACTACCAAATTGCTCGTATCATCGCGCCGCAGCTGGCTGCTGGCAACGTAGTGGTGCTTAAGCACGCGTCCAACGTGCCGCAATCCGCCGATATGTTTGAGAAGCTGATGCTGGAGGCCGGTCTGCCGGTGGGCGGATTCAAGAACCTTTACGCCACCCGCGACCAACTCGAAACCATCATTAACGATCCCCGCGTGCACGGTGTTGCGCTGACCGGTTCGGAAGATGCGGGCGCGATAGTGGCGTCACAGGCCGGTAAGGCGTTGAAAAAATCCACCATGGAATTGGGTGGCGCCGATGCTTTTGTGGTGCTGGAAGATGCCGATGTAGACAAGGCAGCCAAGTGGGCGGTATTCGGACGCCACTGGAATGCTGGCCAGGTGTGTTGCTCGTCCAAACGTATCATCGTGGTTGAAGCTGTCTATGATGCCTTTATGGCGAAGTACCAGGCCGGCGTGGCGCAGCTCAAGGCTGGCGATCCCCTGGACCCGGCGACAACCCTGGCACCGCTGTCCTCTCAGGGCGCGGCCGACGATGTGCGCAAGCAGGTGGATCAGGCCGTTGGTCATGGGGCGACGTTGACCACGATCGGTGCCAACGTGCCGACGCAGGGCGCTTTTGTGCAGCCGGTGCTTCTCACCGACCTGACAAAGGACAACCCAGCGTATTACTGGGAATTCTTCGGCCCGGTATCGCTGGTTTTCAAGGCCAAAGATGAAGCACATGCTATTGAAATCGCCAACGACTCTCCGTTCGGACTGGGCGGTTCAGTGTTCACCCAGGATATCGACCGCGGCCGCAAGGTTGCCGCGCAGATATCCACCGGCATGGTTTATATCAACCACCCGACTGCGGTGAAAGCTGATTTACCGTTTGGCGGAGTGCGTCGTTCAGGCTATGGCCGTGAGCTTATCGGCCTTGGGCTGAAAGAGTTCGTCAATCATAAGTTGATTGGCGTGACCGATATCGATGGCGGCTTCTGATAGCTGCCAGTGCCAGCCCTGACTCACTTGGGGCTGGCCTGTTTTCCTTAACTCGTACAAATACCGCATCCGCGTAACCATATCATGCAGTATCCAGCCATGTGGATTCAGACGGTCACTGCAACATCGCGTCCAGCACGTGGTGGTGATAAGAGCCCGATCAGCCAATTCCATCAGGGACAGGGGCATAACCTCACATAAAGTCCGGATGTATGGCAGCAATCTTAACCTCCTCTGTGTCGTCATCAATTGAAGGCTTAGCAAACAGGGGGTCAAGGTATGTGAGAGGACAACGGGAGTCATCCTGCGGCCTACTCGATCCTGAGAAATGCATCTTTCCTTTCAAATCTGTACGTTTTCAAAACATAATCTAAACACACGCCAGCCACCAGTTGCACTATAATTGATATACGGTCAGAGAGCCGTTGAGTTTATAATCCAAGATTTGCATTCCATTGCCCGCCATTGTCCGATGCGGGCAATTTTTTGTGACTGAAATGTCAAAGCCTGCGTTTTATACTATCAACAGCGCTGACAGTCCAAAGCCCACCGCTAGCAGTCTTATTCAAACGTGCACCGGAGATATTAAAGGGATTAACAGATATTATTAAGTCGGTGGGAATTTTCATTATCAACCCACATCCCGTGGGCTGTCAGCATATATTTCTAGAAAGGCATCTATGGCAGTAAATAATGTCTGATCAGAACTCTGTTCATTTATCTCTTCTCGCAGTCCCCACAACCGCCATTCGACGTTTCCTGCTTCACATAGTGCCCTAAAATGCAAAGCCATGGTCTTGGGGCACGAGGTTCTTAAACGACCCGGTTTTATTTCAGCTGCCAGTATCGACTGGATTTGTTGCAAAATGATTTTAACACCACTTTCGTAGAATATACTCGCCAGTTCGGGGAAACGGCCAACTTCCCCAATGATCATGCGGTGGATAGCCAATACTTGGCTATCCAGCACCAGTGCCAAATAGCTTTTTCCTAGGTTGAAAAGACGGCTGCGCAGATCGGTAACGCACTGATCATGGAAGTTGAGTATTGCCTTGCTACGTTCACTGCCTGCCTCAATAACATAAGCTTCAAATAACTGTTCTTTGGTAGCGAAATAGTTATACAGCGTAACCCGCGAACCACCCAGTTTTGCTGAGATTGCTGCCATTGAAACCGCTGCATAACCATGTTGCAGGAATAATTCTCCCGCCACGGCAATAATCGCCTGACGGCGGGTTTCAGTTTTAACGCGCATGTTGTCCTCCTGTTTATAACTGTCCAACATTGTACATTTATATTGTCATTATGGGAAAGTGAGTGTATGTTTAAATGTGAACGTATTCGTACAGTTATGAGGGTGATTTTATGTCTTTGTTTTTGTGTTTTTTTAGAGGGTTATGCCGGCTCCACTTTCTGAAGGCAAAACCCGCCCCACTGAATTCTGAAGACTTTTTTCACTATCCTGATCGTCGGGTGCTTGTTTGGCATCTTATCTCCTCGTACGGCACTCCTTAAACCAAGCACGACGTACATATCAGTTTACCCTTCGGCACCCGTTGTCTTGGAAGGGGGCTGGGTATTGTTCCCATCATTTTGCAAGAGTAAAACTATGCATCGTAAAATTTACATAGCCTCTATGGTTATATTGCTTTCTGCTTGTGATCGCGCCGCGTCACCCAGGATCCAGGCGGTTATCCCTGAAGTTGATGTCATGACGCTGCATACGCAACCCGTCGCGTTGTCAACCAGCCTCCCTGGCAGAACGTCACCCGTTCGCAGTGCTGAGGTTAGACCCCAGGTCAATGGCATTATCCTTAAACGTTATTTTGTCGAAGGCTCAGATGTTAAAGCGGGGCAACAACTTTACCAAATCGATCCCGCGACTTATCAGGCAGCTTATGACAAGGCGGCGGCGACACTGGCGAATGCCAGTGCCTTGGCTAAGCGTTACAAATCATTATCCCAGGCGCATGCCATTAGCCAGCAGCAATATGATGATGCGGTAGCCTCAGAGAAAGAAGCCGCGGCGGATGTTGAAACTGCACGGGTTAATCTCACTTATACCAAAGTTCTTGCCCCCATATCAGGGCATATCGGACGTTCATTGTTCACCGAAGGTGCCCTGGTGACCAATGGCCAATCTTCATATTTGACCACAATCCAACAACTGAATCCTATCTATGTTGATGTTACCGAGTCATCGCAGGATCTGTTGCGGCTACGGCACGCGCTGGCATCCGGAAAACTGAAGTCCGCAGGTGATAATGCCGCCGCGGTGGGTTTGATCTTGGCGGATGGCAGTCACTATTCCCATGAGGGTAAGCTCGAATTTTCTGAAGTGACGGTGGATGAAGGTACCGGCTCGGTCACGATGCGAGCGTCATTTCCCAACGCCGGTGGTGAGCTGCTACCGGGCATGTTTGTGCATGCCATGCTATCGCAAGGAGTACAGGAACAAGGGATTTTGGTAGCGCAAGAAGCGGTAGGACGGGATGTGAAGGGCAGACCTTATGTGTATGTGGTCACCCATGATAATACCGTCGAGCAACGCACTATCACAACGGATCGGATGTACGGCGATTCGTGGTTGGTCACGCAAGGGCTGAGGGCCGGGGAGCGGGTTATTACACAAGGATTACAAAACGTGAGGGTGGGCGGCAACGTTAAGGCCACTGAACAAATTGAAGATAAGACCGCACCCTCGGTGACCAATAATTTATCTATGACCGATCCAAGTGCACGATAAGGGTTAACCAATGTCGAAGTTTTTTATCGAGCGTCCGATCTTCGCCTGGGTCGTCGCTATTATCATCATGTTGGCAGGTGGATTGTCGATCCTGACATTGCCTATCAACCAATATCCGAACATTGCCCCGCCGGCAATCTCCGTCAACGTAACCTATCCCGGCGCCTCCGCGCAAACGGTACAAAGCACCGTAGTGCAGGTTATTGAGCAGCAACTCAATGGGTTGGACAATTTACGTTATATTGAATCCCAGAGCAGCAGTGATGGCAGTGCCACGATTATTGCCACTTTTGATCAGGGCACCGATCCCGATATCGCCCAGGTACAGGTGCAAAACAAGGTCTCGCTGGCAGAAGCCCAATTGCCTTCTGAAGCCACGTCACAGGGATTGCGCGTAGCCAAATATCAAGCCAACTTTATGATGGTTATCAGCCTAATATCTGAAGATGGTAAGCTCAGCGATGCCGATTTGGGGAACCTGCTGGTTTCCAAACTGCAGGACCCGATCTTGCGTAGCAAGGGGGTGGGCGACTATACGTTAATGGGTGCTGAATATGGTATGAGGATTTGGCTTGACCCTGCCAAACTCGACCAATACCAGCTTGTTCCCAGTGATGTTTCCACGGCGATCGCTCAACAAAACGTACAGATTTCCTCAGGTAAAATCGGCGGCACACCGACGTTGCCTGGAACAAAAACCAGTGCGACCATCATCGGGAAAACACGGTTATCCAGCGTTAAACAATTTGAAAATATCTTATTGAAAGTCAATGCCGATGGCTCTCAGGTGCGGATTAAGGACGTAGCCACCACCGATTTGGGACCGGAAAACTACAGTATTTCCTCCACCTTCAATGGGAAACCGTCAGCCGGTATCGCGCTGCGTCTTGCCAGTGGCGCCAATATTCTCGATACCGTCAAAGCGGTCAGACAAACTATAGATAGTCTGCACTCTTCGCTGCCTGCGGGGGTAAAAGTTGAATTTCCTTATGACACTTCGCCGGTGGTTAGCGCTTCAATACACGAAGTGGTGAAAACGCTGCTTGAAGCTATCGTGCTGGTGTTTTGCGTAATGCTCCTGTTTTTGCAGAATTTACGTGCGACTATTATCACTACCCTGGTGGTGCCGGTGGTACTGTTGGGCACCTTCGGTATCCTCGCGGCCTTCGGTTATTCCATTAATACACTGACGATGTTTGCCATGGTTTTGGCTATTGGACTGTTGGTGGATGATGCAATAGTGGTAGTGGAAAATGTCGAACGCGTAATGAGTAGTGAAAAATTAAGTCCCAAGGAGGCCACCAAAAAATCCATGGGCCAAATACAGGGCGCGCTGTTCGGCATTGCGTTAGTTCTTTCCGCCGTACTGGTGCCGATGGCCTTTTTTGGTGGTTCGACCGGGATTATTTATCGCCAGTTCTCTATCACCATTGTTTCGGCCATGGCTCTGTCAGTGCTGCTGGCACTGATTTTCACCCCGGCGCTTTGCGCCACCTTGCTAAAACCCACCGACGAGGAAAAAGCCAAACGCGGATTTTCCGGCTGGTTTAATCGTAAATTCGATGCAGGGACGGTGATATACAGTAAAAGCGTGGCCGGGGTTATTTCTCGACGTGGTCTGTTCCTGTTGATCTATCTGGGGATTGTGGTTGTTACCGGCTTTTTGTTTACCAAAGTTCCCGGTTCTTTCCTCCCTGATGAAGACCAGGGCACGATGATGGTACAGGTTACCCTGCCGGCCAATGCATCATCCGAACGAACCCAAGAAGTGTTGATGCAGGTGAAGGATTATTTGATTAACAAGGAAAGCGCGACGGTTCAGTCGGTTTTTACCGCCAATGGGTTTAGTTTTGCCGGGCGGGGACAAAATGTAGGTATGGCCTTCGTGCGATTAAAGGACTGGAGTGAACGCCGTCGCGAAGATACGGTGCAAGCCCTTGCTGGGCGGGCTATGCAATATTTTGCCAATGTTAAGAGCGCTAAAATATATGCCCTGGTGCCGCCATCGGTGATGGAGTTAGGTAATGCTACCGGCTTTGACTTCTTTTTGCAGGATATTAATGGACAGGGGCACGAGGCGTTAATGGCGGCTCGTAATCAATTTTTACAACTGGCCTCACAAGATACCCGTCTTACTGCCGTGCGTCCCAATGGCATGGAAGATGAACCCGAGTATCAACTTATTATTGACGATGAACGGGCGCGGGCGCTGGGATTAAGTCTTGAGGATATTAACGATACGCTTTCTGCGGCCTGGGGCTCGAGTTATATCAATCAATTTTTGTATCAGGGGCGTGTCAAAAAAGTCTATATCCAAGGCCGTGCGTCTTCGCGGGTTACGCCAGAAGATATGAAACAATGGTATTTCCGTAATAGCAGTAATCAGATGGTCCCGTTCTCTGCGTTCGGCAGCGGAAAATGGGTCTATGGCTCACCCCGTATGGAACGATTTAATGGGGTCTCTTCCGTTGAGATCATGGGTTCGCCATCGCCGGGTTATAGCTCAGGGGACGCAACCAAGGCGGTAATGGAAATCGCTGCCAAATTACCGCCGGGATTTGAAGTGAAATGGCATGGTTTGTCTTATGAAGAACAGCTCTCAGGTTCCCAAGCACCAGCACTGTACGGTATCTCGGTCATCATTGTGTTTCTTTGTCTTGCTGCGCTGTATGAAAGCTGGTCTATTCCCATCTCGGTATTACTGGTGGTCCCGTTAGGCGTACTGGGGACCATTGGTGCGGTGTTATTACGGGGATTGGAAAATGACGTGTTCTTCCAGGTTGGGTTGCTGACCACCGTGGGGCTGGCGGCAAAAAATGCCATTCTGATCGTTGAGTTTGCCAAAGATCTGCATGAAAAGGAGGGCAAAGATATTGTCGAAGCCGCAATAGCCGCGGCTAAACTTCGGGTTCGCCCGATCATCATGACGTCAATGGCGTTTATTCTGGGCGTGCTGCCGCTGACCCTCTCACATGGTGCGGGCGCGGGTAGCCAGCATTCGATTGGGACTGCGGTTATTGGCGGCATGATCACCGCCACTTTCCTGGCCATATTTTTTGTACCGATGTTTTATGTTGTTGTGGTGCGTCTATTTACAGGTCGCAAAACGTTATCCACTAGTCGTCAAAATGAGGTGTCCGCCGATGAGTAATCCTGTCAGGTCTTTATCAGTGAGTGCTGTGGTTGTTTCAGCGTTACTGACAGGATGTACCTTACAACCGGACTATCATCGACCTGCGTTGCCGGTGGTTAATCATTGGGAACAATCGACTAAAGGGCCGCAGTCAATGCCGAATGTGGTGGATACGGGATGGCAACAGTTTTTCACCGATCCTGAGATGCGCCAGTTGATTATCCTGGCGTTAACCAACAATCGCGACCTCAAGGTCGCAGTGCTGAATGTCGAAAAGGCCCGAGCCCAATACCGGATCGACCGGGCTGCCTTGCTCCCCACCATTGATGCCACTGCGAGTCAGACTTCGGCACACTTGCCGGGAGGGTTATACAGCACCCAAAGCACCGGTCCGGCAACGTATCATCAATATGAGGGCGGGTTGGGCGTAACGTCGTGGGAGTTGGATTTTTTCGGCAAGTTGCGTAGCCTGAAAGATGAGGGGTTGGAAAGTTATCTGTCGAGCGCCGCCACGCAGCAGGCGACCCAGATCAGCCTGATTTCAGACGTGGCCACGGGCTATCTGACGCTGTGTTCCGACAATGATTTGCTAAAACTGGCTGAACAAACGATGCAAAGTCAGCAGGGCTCTTACGATCTGACTAAGCGCAGCTATGACTATGGCGTCAGTACATCGCAGGATTTAGCCCAGGCGGAAACCACGGTACGGGCGGCCCAAGCGGATGTGGCGAAATATACTCGCCAGGTGAAACAGGATCTGGATGCGTTGACGCTACTGGTGGGCGCGGCATTACCCACATCCGTTATGCAAAATGCCAAATTGGATAATAACTGGCATTTTCCGGCAACGCCGGTGGGTTTGCCTTCAGATCTATTGGCGCGTCGCCCGGATATTATTGCGGCCGAACATACACTGAAAGCGGCCAATGCCAATATAGGCGCGGCTCGTGCCGCTTTCTTCCCCAGTATCAGCCTGACGACCTCGGGGGGATCGGCAAGCAGTAGCCTTGATCATCTCTTCAGCGCCGGGACCGCCAACTGGTCCTTTGTCCCTTCGGTGAGTATACCGATCTTTGATGGTGGCGTGAACAGCGCCAATTTGGATATTGCCAAGCTATCAAAACGAATCGAAGTGGCAAATTACGAGCAGGCTATTGAGCAGGCCTTCAAGGATGTTGCGGATTCGCTGGCGGGGCAGGCAACGTACAAAGATGAACTTAGCGCTCGTCAGTTAGACACGGCGGCTAATCAACGTAATTACGACCTTTCCACCCTGCGTTTTCATGCAGGCGTCGATAATTTTTTAAATGTGTTAGTGGCGCAACGAGAGCTCTATTCCGCACAACAATCGGAGATTACTACCCATCTTGGTTTGTTGAATCAACAAATTACGCTGTATAAAGCACTGGGTGGGGGCTGGAAACAATAAAGCGAGGATTTCATGTGCTCTCGTCGCGGCTTTTTTTGAGGATGACATTTAAGTCAGCGACAAGGTGTCTGCGTGGGTGGCAAGCAAGCCCCGCAGGCATTTGGCCCGCCAAATAAACTCCACGAACGGCGCCTGCGGCGCCGTTCGTATTCTTTGTACGGGGAGTTTGGCTTTGTTTGTGTTGGGCTGTTCGTTTTTTCATTTTCTGACGGAGTCTAATGTCCAAATCACCGGCCAGATTGGGTACCCTCCAACACCTCTGCCGGGGTCCAGTTGCCATGCAGCGACATGCGTAGACGGAACGGAACTTTGATACGGGCGACAGGGCCGGTAGCCATCTTCAGCGAGTCCAGCACCACCAATTCGGTATTGTTGCCGTGGAGATGATTCAGCAACGCGATCACATAGCCGTCGCCCTCAGGCGCATCTGGTGAGCGGGGAACGAAAATCGGTTCCTGAAAGCACTGCGCATTCCCGGGATACCAGGCTTCGGTCTCGCCTGTCCTTACGTTGACATGGGCAAGCTGGTTAAAGAACTGGAATGGCCGTTCGCCCAGGGTCTCGTCGAAGGGCAGGGTCGGGTCGAAGGCAAGGACGAAACCGTGCTCGTATGACTTGCCGATGAAGCGTTCGTCACAGCGGGGGAACTCACAAGGGAACGCAGTGAGCGGTTGTGGCTGGAGAGTCTGTTTGCCAGCCTCTGATTCTCCCAGGCCGTTGAGATTGAACGTCCATCGCATGAGCTGCGAACTCAGGGCCTCTGGCAAGGGAACAGAGCCGTCGGCCTGTGGGAAGAAATAAAAAACGTTGCCGCTCGTCACCGGCATATCGACCCGCAGCAAACCGTCTTCCTCGTAAGCGTTGAGGGTATGCCCCTGGAAGCCGTCCTTCGGTCCATGGAACCACATAACATCCTCACCGCTGCCGTCACGCGGTAGGACACCGAAGAGTTGTGGCAGGTCCGGCTGCCATTCGAAGTGTTGACCGCCCGCTTTCATCCGGTCGACATCGACGGTCAGTGGGATGAGTGGGAAGACGACGTGACGGGCGGTGACAGCGAAGTCATGAATCATCGCCGCATAGGGTCCCTTGAACCAGATTTCTTTCTTTAGCTTGCCGTTGGCGTCGATCTCGAAATAGGCAATGTCCGACGTACCGTCGCCCTTGGCTTCATAGGAAAAGCACAGAAGGTCGCCATTGTCGGGATCGATCTTGGGATGCGCAGTGAAGGTGGCCGATTTGATCTGTCCGTTGAAGTCCCAGACGCCAAGCGTTTCCAATGTATTAGGATCGAGCGCGTAAGGCAGTGCGTCCTCCTTCATTGCCAGCAAGACGCCAGCATGGAACAACACGGTAGTATTGGCAGTGGTGTTGTTCTCGGCTGCCAGCGGATCGTTGGTGTAGATGTTGCGGTAGACGCCGTTGAGGGAACGTCGTTCCTTCCATTGTGCCTTTAGCCTGTCGGTCTGCACGTAACGTCGGTGCAGGCTGACGTGGCCGTTCTCGAACTTGAAGGCCGATACAAGCCCATCACCGTTAAAGAAAATGTCTTTGCCCCGCATCGGCGGATAGTAAGAATCCGGCGAGACCTGAAAGAAGGTACCTTTGATCTGGGGTGGGACGTCGCCTTCTATCTCCAGATCGAAAATCTGCGTCTCGACACGGCTCGGTTTGTACAGACCGGTGAACTCCGGCGTTTCAGGAAATTTCAAACTCATGATCCTTGCTCCTCAGTTTTTTCGATAAATTGCCGACCAGATGCTGCTCAGAAGGGATAGGCGCGCGGTTCATGCTGCACGCTAATCCAGTGGTCGGTTGTCAGTTCCTGGATGATCCAGTCGCTATTGAAGCGGCCAAGGCCGCTGTTCTTTTCACCACCGAACATCGTGTTGGGATCGTCGTTGGGAGAAATGTCGTTGATGTGGGTCATTCCCGCCTCGATGCTTTGGGCGAAACGAAGGCCCCGCTCGGTGTTCTCGGTGAACACCGAACTTGACAGTCCAAACTCTGTCTGGTTGGCTAGGCGCAGGGCATCGGCTTCGTCCCTCGCTCGGATGAGCGGGGCGATTGGGCTGAACAATTCGGTCTGCGCGAGGTCCGAGTCGTTGGCGACATCGGCGAAGACCTGCGGCGGTAGCACTAATCCCGACGGCTCTTCCCCGAGAAGCTGACGGGTGCCGATGGCGCGGGCCTTTTTAATATGGTTCAGTGCGGCCTTGAACTGTTTCTCATTGATCAACGGCCCGATCACAGTATCGGCTTCGTTGGGATCGCCGACCTTGAGCTTGCGTGCCCGCTCGACGAAGGCGTCGACAAAACGGTCGTAAAGACCATTTTCAATGATGATTCGGTTGCTGCTCATGCAGATCTGGCCCTGATGCAGGAAACGACCGACGATAGCCCCACTCACCGCGCGGTCGAAATTAGCATCATCCAGCACCACACAGGGGGCATTGCCGCCGAGTTCAAGTGCAACCCGCTTCAACATCGGCCCCGTCATTGCCAGTTCGCCGATATGGCGGCCTACACGTGTGGACCCCGTGAAGGAAATGAGTTTCGGGATGGGGTGAAGCGTAAAGGCATCACCGATCTCGCTGACCTCGCCAACCACGACATTGAGCAGGCCGGGAGGCAGGCCCGCTTCTTCGTAGATGCTCGCGAGCAGCAGGCCTCCGGTGATCGGTGTGTCATCCGCCGGCTTGACCACAACGCCGTTACCGATAGCAAGTGCAGGTGCGATCGTGCGATTGGACAGATGCATAGGGAAGTTCCAGGGGCTGATGACGCCGATAACGCCGAGAGGGCGGCGGTAGACGCGACTTTCCTTTCCGGGAACGTCGATCGGTAGAATCTGCCCTGCGATACGGGCCGGCATGGTGGCAGCCGCAAGCGTACAGGCGCGAACCCCATCCCATTCCATCTCTGCTTTCAGTCGTGTGCTACCGGACTCGGCGATCAGCCAGTCGACGATCTCGCTATGACGCCGGTCAAGGACCTCGACAGCACGGTACATGACGGCGGCCCGTTCGCTTGGCATCAGCCGCGCCCAGTCGCGCTGAACTGCGGCGGCGGAGCGGTAGGCGTCATCGAGATCATCGTGCGAGGCACAGGCAATCTCGGTCAGCAGTTTCTGATTATAGGGATTATGGTCCTGAAGCGTGGTTCCGGCATGGCCGGGCCGCCATTGACCTGCGATATATTGGCCTGTGTAGTTATTTTGAGCTTGATAAATAGCACTCATGAGGTTTCTCCGTTTTGGTTTTTTGTCAGTGCGTCGGCCAGCATGGCGGCAGCTTGCCTTGCAGCAGAGTCACACGCTGATGCATTCGGCGATGAGGTTGATGGGGTTTGATCTCCGATCTTCGTTGCCAGAACTTGGTTGGCGGTTGCGAGGCATTCCTGAGCTGCCAGAAAAATCGCGTCCTGCGGCTTCGTGAAACAGAGCAGTCTTGCCACAGCGCTGCGCAGACTTTGCCGCATGGCTTTGGCCGACGCGGTGCCCCGATTTGTCGAAAGTTGCAGGGTCAGTCGGACGATCCGCTTTGCTAGCAAACTGCTGTAAACAGCGGGTGTGGCAGGAAGGAGGGTCCAGAATGTCGCCACGGCGATCATCACGCCAACAATCATCGCTGCAGCTTCGTTGAACGCGAGCTCGACCCCAACGGGTGGCGAGGAGGGTTGTGACGTCAGCAGGAAGGTCATGGTAAGGTCAATTGCCATTTTCGATGTTGCCGGACGCTGCATTAACCAGGCACCGGCAAGCAGGAAGGGAGCGATACACAGCAAGGTCGGTGCGAGGCCATCAGCATGGGGCAGCAGAAAGAGTCGAGCCAGGACCCCGGTGATAGCACCGGCCATAGTGCCGAGTAGCACTTGGATTACCATGTGATTGCCATGGTCGTGGCTGGAAAACAGCGATGTGAAAAGTGCTGCCGTCATCACCATCATGGCACCAGTCCCCCAGCCCGACACCCACCAGATGATTGCAGCAATCGCCAGGGCCACAACGGGACGCGACGCCGCACGCCAGACAGACGATGGATCGATATCGAGCTGTAAGGGCTCAGGCGACGTTCTCTCATTCACCAGGATCTGCCGCAATTCGTCAAGCGTGTCCGCCATGGCCGGCTGACGGGAATTGTTGGCCGCCGCGATCAGCATCGCCAGATGCCTTTTGGTAGAGCCCTGAGTCTCCTGTGGCAAGTTGCCCCCGTGCGACGTGGCGCTCAGGGCGATCAATTCCAGCAGCAATCCCGAGATGCATCGTGTGCGTCGGGCTTCGCGTTGGCGATGGAGCGAACCCGCGGCATATTCATCGACGCAGCGATCGAGCGTTGCGATTTCGGACAAAAGAGTAACGCAGGGCTTGCCAATAGTGCCCTTGCGAAGGAATTCCTCCACATAAGCAAGGCAGCGGTCCACTACGTCGGCTCTCCGATGCGCCAGTACCTTGCCACGGCCCGGCAATGCGTGGTACGAGAAGACCGCTGAGCAGATGATGCCGATCATTGTACAGATGACCCGGTCGAGCGTGAGGCCGGGATCGGACACTCTCTCGCCAATTCCGAACAGGACAATGATAGACGCCGTGTAGCCGGCCAATACGAAGCCGTAGTTGAGAAAATGCCGAAAGATGCTGCCTAGTCCGGCACACAGAGCCAGCCAGGCGGCGACAGCCACAAGCGCATCTAGCCGATTCTCTGCCAACAGGTTTAGGATCAATGCTCCGGTTAGTGCGCCGCAGATTGTCCCGATAAGACGCGCGAGGCTACGCTCGAATAGAAGCCCCTGTGTCGGTTGTGCGACAAGCCACACGGTCATGGCAGCCCACCAAGGATGGTGGATACCGAAGTCCCAGGCGGCGGCGAAAGCGAAAAGCGCAGCGGTTGTTGTCCGCAGTGCGAACATCGCAGGCCATTGCGAATGTGGGACATTCATGTGAGGTACCTTTCGAACACAATCGATCTCACGATGGGCTTGGTGAGATGGAAAGGCCCTCTCGTCGGACCGGTTTTGTATCAATGTATGGGCCATAGGTAAATGATATCTATACGACATCGTTTAGTTATTATTTATTCTTTGATAAAAGTCAAGTTTTCTATACGATGTCGTTCAATTAAGGTGTAAGCAGAATCACCGCTGTGTAATCAGAAGTGTCTAAAGGAGTAATCATTAGTGAGAAGGAAAACTGAGGATCGTCGACTGAGCTTTGTTGAGGCTGCTGGCGCGCTGTCCGTCGAACAGGGATTCGGTGCCGTTACGATGGAAGCAATCGCATTGCGGGCCGGTGCCTCCAAAGCTACGTTGTATAATTACTTTCCGAGCAAGGAAGCCCTGTTCAAGACGTTTGTGCACGAAGCCGGCAAGGGTGGCTTAGAAGAACTCGACGCCGCAAAGCAGTTTGGGTCGGTGAAGGAGATTCTTCATCGCCTTGGTATGGCATATCTGAACCTGGTCACGCGTTCGGACGTGATCGCGATCAACCGGCTGATCATGGGAGAAGCCGGGCGACATCCTCAACTTAGCCGCATCTTCTATGAGAACGGTCCCCGAAAGACCCTGATCGTCATCTGCGAAACGATCGAACTGCTGATGGATCGTGGCGAGCTGCGTTGCACTAACGTCCGGCAAGCCGGTCTATATTTCAAGGCACTCTGTGAAGCAGGCCTCGTCGAGCGCCAGCTGTGGGGGCTAGACCTGGTTCCCGATGCAGCGATTCGCCGGGCTGCGGTTGAGGACGCGACCGATGTATATCTCAGTGCATTTGCGGCACCCGAAACGTGTCCACTGGCAAAGTAAGCTACTGGTCCGGGTTGTTTACCCGAATGTCCACATTCTTACGATGAATGTGGAAGGCGTGCACGATCAGTAGGTTAATGCCGGTAGCTTGGTCAAAAAGTCATAGTTGGAAGGGGGCTAATACATGTTTACAGTCTTTTTATCAATGTAATATAGTGGAATGACTTTATCAGTTATAGTTGAAAGGATAGAAAATTTATATAATCAAAGACAGGTTTGATTTTTCTATAACTGCTCTACATTGGGTTTTAATGCCTTATTAAGCGTCGTCTTGTTTTACTCGAACGTCGAGTCATCTTTGCTAAGGAGCAAGTGTGGTGAGAATAAATCTGCAACATTCCCTTTTTTTGATAGCGACATGCATTGCTTCAGTTAATCTGGCCTACGCTGAAGATCCCCAACCCACGTTCAACACAAAACAACAAGCAGAGATTGGAAAAATTGCGGCAGATTACCTCGTCGCGCATCCTGACATATTGCTCCAGGTTAGTCAGAAATTACAGGAACAAGAGGCGGCGCAGCAAGCAAATGCCTTTGCCGAAGTTGTACTTGCTAATAAGGACGCATTGCTTGCGGATAAAAATACCCCGTCTGTAGGGCCCGCTGACGCAAAGATTGCGGTGATTGAATTTTTTGACTACCAGTGTGTTTATTGCAGCCGAATGGCGCCTGTTGTAGAAAATGTCATGAAGTCTAACCCCAGTGTAAAATTCATTTTCAAGGAATGGCCAATATTTGGCAGCCGCTGGCACTCGTCCATTACCGCTGCACAAACAGGTCTGTCAGTATGGAAAGAACGGGGCTCAGATGACTATATAGCTTACCACAATGCTATTTACAAAACAGGTCACGATGAAGGGGAATTGACCGATAAAGATATCGCGGAGGTACTTAAAAAAATAGATATTCCTGCGCCTAGCCCAGCGACGTTAGCGCAAACCACTCCAGTTATTGACAACATAAATTCATTGGCACATAAACTGGGGTTTAACGGAACGCCGGCTTTTATTGTTATGCCCATATCGGCAAATAATAAAGATCGTATTACGGTGTTTGCCGGTGCTGTGGATGAGACAGCGTTGACCAGCGCTATAAATAAAGCATCCGGCCATTAATTCAGGTTAACTATAAATAAAATAAATATGTTATCAGTGCGAAAGGGCTCTTACTCCGATGCAATGGCAGAATACAGACGCATAATTGACTGAACGCCATAGTTATTGCTTGTTGTGATGCGCGTAAGTTGCTGCTGCTTTAGTATCCCACTGGCGGATAAATCGCATAGCGGCTCGCATGTCCCCCAGCATGAGGCCAGCAAGACGTGTTTAATGGAAATAGATCACAATACACACAATCGTTGAATGTGTTGTGGACGATGAGCGGCACTTGCTGGTATGCTGTTTATAATTACAGTATTGGAGGCGGTTATGGCTATTGAAATAAAATTTGTGGTTGTCAGAAAGGGTGAAGAGAAAATGACATTTGCCAGTAAAAAAGCAGCAGAGGCCTACGACAAGATGCTGGATATGGCTGAAGCGTTCAGCGACTGGTTGTTGAACAGCGGGATGCCGTTGGATGAAACGCAGACTGAAAATCTGGGTCTTTATCTGGCCGAGCATAAAGATGACGTTCAGCATATCCTGCGTACCAGCAAATTGCCGGAAGTCGTCGTCGCTCAGGCTCCTTCAGATGAACCGGAAAGCATGGAAGCTGATGACGATGCCGATGCTGGCACAAAAAAAATCAGAGCGGTGAACGCAGCCTGATCCCCTCCGACGAGAACAGAACAGCGCCGTAGTGATAACCGATTACGGCGTTGATGTCTGAAAAAACAGCATATTCCTTCCAGAACACACTCATAACCAGTCCGGTTTAATCGGCAAAATTCCCATTTTGTGCTCACCGATAACAGTGCCAATCGAACGCTAAAGCCAAATATGTCTGCGTCAAGATGGGTTTATCTCTTGATTTTGTACCACACGTGATCGCTGATTCAACCATAAAGTGGCACCGAACTGAGAAGTCTGCCAGCATGGATTTGGTCGTTGATGCGAGGGATAGCGATTGTGATATTTCCTCTATGTATGTTTACGTTGTTTTACAACCGGACCCACCTCGACGGCCTCAGCCCTAAGACCGTCGAACAGACCTCGTGGTGGGGACAGGAAATGTCCACGGTTTCGGTAGCAGCCCACATTACTTAGGGCTGTGTCCGTTATTGCTGGGTAGGATCACCCGCTGGTTGTCCGTCATCGGCCTCGCGTTATCGTGAGGCACCGCATTGCCTGGGGCTCGTGGTCATCTCGAAGGCCCGTGCCAGTGCTAGCGTGTCGATATACTCCCGGATGTTCGTCACTTTGCCATTTTGAACGGTAATGGCAAAGACAAAATGGTCCTCGAAGGTCTTATCCGTGGCTTTGATTCTCCCCCTGGCGAAGCCGATAACCAGAACCCGGTCTCCCTGCGCTACGAATTCGCGGGGCTCTGAGAAGGCAGTTTCCACCGTTTCGGAAGCCTTCTGAAAAAAATCCGCCAATCCAGCATGCCCACGGTGCGTGCCAGCCAGCGGCCACTCGCCCGGAATGATCCACTCAATACTTTCGGCAGACAACGCCAGCAGACCTTGTATATCGCCACGGCCGATTGCTGCAAATGCATCCTTCACAATCTGAACATTCTTTTGTGTGCTCATCGAAATCTCTCCATTTCCCTTACATAGGATCGTGTCCGATCTATTCGGATGCTTTGTGAACCTGCCGGTGATTCAGCCTATATCGATGTTCAAGGCGATGTCCCAGGTACCGGTGCCGTTTTTGGCCAGGCCAATCATCATCAGACCGAGCGCCTCGAGCGCCTGGGCCATGTGCAGGCCGCCGACATCGAACGGACGCAGCCCGAGACTCGCGATAAAGGTCGAGACACGCGCCTTGGCCTGCGGATCGTCGGCTGCGATGAACGCGTCGAGGCGTCCACCCCGAGCAAGTACGTGGCCGAAAAGGGTGTTGAACGCCTTCACGACATGCGCGCCAGCGGGGGCTGTCTTGGCGATCTCCTGCGCACCAGAACTGCCGTCGGGGGTGACGAGGCCCGTGAAGTCGGAGGAGATCGGGTTAGTGATATCGATGATCACCTTGCCGTCGAGTGCGTTCCCGTAATCGGCCACCACCGACGCCGCACTGCTGTACGGCACAGCGAGGATGACAATGTCACCCGCCGGCGCGGCGCCGTACGTCCCAGTGGTCGCTCCGGCTGCAAGCTGGTCGGCCAACGCTTGTGCCTTGGCTGGGTCGCGGCTGATCACCTCGACGGTGTGTCCAGCCTTGACGGTACGACCCGCGATCGCCGCGGCCATGCCTCCTGAGCCGATGATGCTGATAGTGCTGATAGTGCTGATAGTGCTGATAGTGCTCATATGTAGTTTCCTCGTGAGTTGGTGTATTGCTTGACAGAGTCTTTGGTCGAACGGATCACGACATCACGACATTGCTGTCCGCCGGACTGGTTGCGACCCGTCTCCCTGCCGTCAGATCATCAGCCGACAGGGAAGTAATGGCCGTTGTCCAAATCGGCGAGCAGCCTGGGCTGAGCGGGTTCCCAGCCGAGGGTATGGCGGGTGATGAGGTTGGACGCCGGCAGGTCCAGCGTGACCAGATTCGCGAGGAACCCAAAATACCCCGGCAACATCAGTACGTCCGCCGGAATGCTCACTGTCGGCAGGCCCAGACGGTGCCCAATGGCTTCGGCTATCTCGCGGAACCGGAGGCCCTCGCCCTCAATCCCGTGCCAATATTTGCCAGCCGGACCCTTCTCCAGCGCCAAACGAAACAAGGTAGCGAGGTCGCGGGCGTGCACGGCCGGCCACAGGTTCGCGCCGTCTCCGGGGTAACCGATGACGCCCTTTTCTTTCGCCAGCCCGATCAACAATGGCAGGAAGCCGGCATCGGTCGTGCTGTGCGCGATGGTGGCAATCCGCACGACCGACGAGCGCACGCCTCGCTGTGCCAGGTCGATGACGGCGCGCTCAACTTCGTTACGAACCCGCAGGGTCCCCTTGTACGCCGCGCCGCCGGGAAGGGCCGGATCGTTCTCGGTGGCAGGCCGGCCCAGGTTTTCCCACCCGGGCGAGCCAATGCTCCCCGACGCGACCAGCGGCTTTCCGGTCCCCGCCAGTGCCTCGCCGTACGCGAGCATGATCTGGAGTTCCGCAGCGGCCACGGCGTCGATCCCGCCGGAGGGAAGCAGGTCTTGCCTGTGCGCAACGTGGATGATGCCGTCAGAATCCGCCGCCGCGGCCTTGAGTCCATCGAGGTCGGAAAGTTCACCACGACGCACCTTGGCGCCGAGCGCGGACACCGCAGCCGCGGCCGTCTCCGACCGGGCCAGGCCAGTGACCTCGTGTCCGGCCGCGACGAGTTCAGGGATGATGTACGAACCGATATGGCCGGTCCCGCCAGTAATGAAAACGCGCATATTACTGCTCCTTGTGAGTGATATGATGCGAGAAAGTGGTGCTACGGGTGCGCTCAGCCGAGCAGGCTCACGCCGAGTGCGAAGTTGGTGTGCGTGATGGCGTGGGTAAGGAGGCCTAGCGTCAGCATACAGGCGTGCTCCAGCGTCCGCGCCATGGGCAGTTGCCCGGTATCCATCGAGCGCAGTCCGAGGCTCTCGATGAACGCCGAGACGCGTGCCTTAGCCTGTGCGTCGTCCCCGGCGATGAACACGTCCAACGGATGACCCTCGACTGGACCGGCAGCCAGGACGTGGGAGAACTGGGTATTGAATGCCTTGACGATATCCGCATCGGCAGGGGCGGCCTTGGCGATCTCCTGCGCACCGAAACTGTCATCAGGCGTCAAGAAACCGGTGAAGTCGGATTTGATGGGGTTGGTGATGTCGACAAGAAGCTTGCCTGCCAGCGATTCGCCGTACTGCTTCACCACGTCGAGAACGGCGGAATAGGGTACCGCCAGGATGACAATATCCCCGGCCGGGGCAGCGCCGAACGTTCCTGTCGTCACGTCCACTCCGAGCTGCCCGGTCAGAGCCCTCGCCTTGACGGCGTCGCGACTCATCACCTCGACGGTGTGTCCGGCCCTGGCGGCAAGGCCGCCGATCGCTGCGGCCATGCCACCTGAGCCGATAATGCTGATAGTGCTCATGTGCATTTTCCTTACTGATATGGGGTTGATCAATCATGGACTGCCGGCGCGATCCAGCGACCGCGCTCAACATATAAGCCATGCTAGATACATTACTTGCAATAAGCAAGTTAAAATACTTGTAAAAAGCAAGTAAACAAACAAGTAAGCTAGCAATTGAGTTTGCTTGCGACATGCAAGCGATGTTAAGATCTCGCCATGAAAACGACGAGTAAAGAAGTTCGGTCCCATTGCGCAGTGAACTACGGTGTGGAGATCTTCGGCGACCGGTGGTCGCTCTTGATCATTCGCGACATCGTTTTTGTTGGCAAGAAGACGTATGGTGAGTTCCTGAAATCGGAAGAGGGGATTGCGACCAATGTACTTGCTTCCCGCCTTGCCTTTCTTGAGGAACAAGGCATTCTCTCGAGGGCGCCCAGCCCCGACGACAGGCGCAAGGACTTCTTCACTCTGACCGAGAAAGGCCTGGACCTCATTCCCATTGTGCTTAACATCGTCCTCTGGAGCGCGAAGCACGATTCGAAGTCGTACGTGCGGCGACGCAAGGAGTTCATTGCTCGATTAAGTCAAAGCCCCATGCTGGTGAGCGAAGAGGTGAAGGCGCTGATCCGCAATGGCGGATGTATGTTTCCTGAAAGCAAGGGGACCGTGGGCAATCTTTAGCTCGGTAGCGAAAGCCCTCGGCAACATCAAACCGGCCAACAGCGCCAATGAAGACAGTTTGCATGTGTGGGTGTTCGCATTACGGCCATTTCCACTGTGATGACGCCAAGAGAGTCGACGGAATTAGCGATGCATGACGTGTTGTGTCGGGTCGTCAGTCGCATGCACTGCTTGATTTACTGGATAGACCGGCCCATTCCACCGGGTTGCGGGCAACCACGTTCAGCACCGCAGCCAGGTAGGCCGATCGTTTGCCAGTCCAGATATCGGCACGCCACCACACCAAATCTGATCCGGTCCTGTGACCGCGAGCTGCCTGTCGAGACGATGTGGGATTTCAACGCGTTCATTATCTCTTCGTTTGTATTTGTGTGTCGGCATCTGACAACTGGCGATATCGGGCTCTTTCATCATTACTACTCTAATAACGTGATCAATTCTACTTGACCACTTCAGTTCATTATCGAGTCGAATGAACCTGAAGTTATCGGAGTAAATCCAACAAGCATATCGTCAGTCGATTTAAAGTGATGCGACGCGCCCCTTTGATTGCGTCCTGCTGTACTCAACGTTGCAATTTATCCCACTATGTTACCTTTCATCTCCGTATATGACGGTTCGTCACTTCGTGTAGTTTTTGGTTACGATATTCCTTAGATTGGATACCATTAATTCATGCATCTAAAAGGGGAATAGCGATGTTGTCATTTTTGAACATTAAAAAAGACTACAGGTTGGGAGCGCAAACTGTACAAGCGTTAGGTGACGTGAATGGTGAAATTCAGTCAGGTGAGATGGTTGCACTATGCGGTCCATCGGGTTCTGGCAAAAGTACATTACTGAACATTTTAGGGATGCTTGATATGAACTATCAGGGAAATGTATTTATTGATGGAACACCATTTCCCCGTAAGGTCAGCGAAGCCACTGCGTTACGCCGATCCAGTCTTGGTTTTGTCTTTCAGCGGTTCAATTTAATCCCGGTTATGTCGGCTATCGAAAATGTCGCCTATCCATTAATGCTAAATAAATTCAGCGCGAAAATGCAAAAAGAAAAAGCAGAAAAAATGCTGGTGAACGTGGGTCTGAAAGATTTTTTTCATTATCGTCCGGAGCAATTATCCGGAGGCCAGCAACAGCGAGTGGCGATTGCAAGAGCGTTGGTGCATCAACCCAGATTAGTTATTGCAGATGAACCCACTGCCAGTCTGGATAGCCATTCAGCAAACAATGTAATTCATATAATGAAAACGCTCGGTCATGAAATGGGAACGACATTCGTGATAGCAACGCATGACTCGCGGATGGCAAGTCAATGTGACAGATGTATAAATCTGATCGATGGGCTAATCTCTTCCGAGGATATTCAATGGAACGCCTGATGCCAATGAGTATTAAAAGCGCATGGCTCAACCTGCTACGTAATAGCCGTCGGTCAATACTATCAATTCTAATTATAGCGGTGGTTGTTTTTGCGTTATGTTGTACCGGTGGGTTTGGTCTGTATACCTATCAGTCGTTAATGAAGGAAACGGCAATGAGTATCGGTCATATAACGCTTAGTCAACCGCAGTATTTTGAGCAAGAAGAGGACTTGCCACTGGATAATGGGTTGTCTGATTATCCCATGATCAGTAAAGGATTGGACTCAATTCGGGAGATTCATGCTATTTTGCCGCGCATTGAATTTAATGGATTAATTAGTAATGGCCGAAAGTCGACTATTTATATGGGCACAGGGATAGATCCTCAGGAATTTGCGATCAAAGGTGAATTCTTGGCAGTGAAGTCCGGGAAGACCTTATCCCTGTATAGTGACGGTTCGGCTGAAAAAGATGAACCGGAAGTAATGTTGGGGGCGAATCTTGCACAGAACCTCAACGTCACCATCGGGGACGTCGTCACATTGCTGTCGACCACCGCTGATGGTGTGCTTAATGCGATTGATTTCAAAGTCCGCGGGATTTTTTCTACAGGTGTACCGGATCTGGATAAAAGGCAGCTTTATATCAACATTGCTTCCGCGCAAGCTCTACTCGCAACGCATAAAGTCAGTACGCTATCAGTCTATTTGTTTGAAACACAACAAACTTCAATGATACAAAAACAAATTGATGCAAAGCTGAGTAAAATGAGACTCGCAGAGCCGGTAATGACTACGCCATGGCAGAAATTAGCCGTATTCTATGATGGGGTTAAAAATTTATACAACCGTATCTTCGTCATTATGGGCGGGGTCATGGCATTGGTTGTATTTGCCGCTTTATTTAACTCTATGACCATGTCGGTAACAGAAAGAACACGTGAAATAGGGACGCTTGCTGCCCTCGGAACATATCCTGGAGAAATTATTCGAGGTTTTTTACTTGAAGCCGTGCTAATGGCAATTTGCGGAGCGGTAATGGGGGGAGGATTATCAGCCGGTATGGCAATATTGTTAACATTCGTTGACGTCAGAATGCCACCGGCGCCCGGCAGGACAGCAAGTTATCCGCTCCATATTTACTTCTCTGCAGAGCTTTTTATTAGTGTGGCGCTTGCCGTGGCTATTATTTGCTTTGTTGTTGCATGGTTTGCTGCCCGTAAAGGCGTGAAAAAACCCATCATTGAGGCACTGACTTATGTGTAGGCTATTTGCAATATTATTAGCAGGGATTATTGTTTTTTCCGCCCATGCTGAAACAGTCGAACAGATGCTAAAAAAAGCGGATCAATATCGTTCAAGAGAACCCTACGCAAAGGTAACTACGTTGGTAAAGCTCTATCAGGATAATAAACTTGATACCACCAGATTGTATGAGGTTTATATCCGTCCAATGCGTGAGTCGCTGGTGTTGTTCAAGTCAAAAGCTGAAGATGGGCAGAAATTACTTATGTTGGACGATAATTATTGGTTGCTGATGCCGCAAAGTCGCCGGCCAATCAGAATCACCCCAATTCAAAAGCTCCTTGGAAATGCATCGGTTGGCGATATTTCGACCTTGAACTGGAGCGAACATTATCAGGGTACGTTTCATGGAACTCAGGACATAGTTATAAAAGATAAGCACATAATGTCGAATCAGCTTGAACTGACGGCAAAAACAGCGGGTGAAACTTACGCCAAAATCGAGCTATGGCTGGATAAAACGAATGATTTCCCACTAAAAGCCGACCTTTATTTGCTTTCACAAAAAATGGCGAAACAAGCATTTTTTACTCCTGATGATCCACTTCACCCGCAAAAAATAGTTTCAATGACATTGCTTGATAGCATTCAACCTGAAAAACAAACGGTAATTGATTACCAGAATGTAGTGCCCTATAAGCTCGATGAAAAATATTACAATCCAGCATATTTAATTCAACAGCCAAGGGTAGATTTGTGACCACAACGGGGCAACTGCTTGTATTCTCAATACTCATTGTTGATGGGCAAGCTGAAGCCAAATTAGACATTAACTGGACATGGCAAAGCAGTTTTGAAAAAGAACAGTATCGCCACTCGACGCTTAACGTCGCCTCCGGGGAGACGGCGGTCCAGTCTCTGGATTCTCTACTCACGTCAAAAGTTGAGTGGGACAGCGTAACAGGGATGTTTGCATTGGAAGGTAATCATCTTTTAACGACAGCCAGCCAGGACGCCGCAGAAAAAAAATTCATCGTGCAGGATTTGTTTTGGCAACCGGAAACAGCGTTAGCAGGTGTGCCAATTGATTTAAGCATTGGCAAAGAACGCCTGGACTGGGGAGTCGGGTATGGATTTCGCCCCTTAGACATTTTTAAGTCTTACGAGAGAAACCCGATCGGATTACAGGTTGACGAAGGTGTAGGTGCGGCAACGGCCTCCTATTTTGATGGTCTCGGGCAATGGGAACTGGTGGCTACCGATGAGTCCTGGGCCTCAACCAATACAGATCAAGCCCGGCTGGCGAAAAAACAACATGGCATCGGTCTGCGGCGCTATGCCTTGGTGGGTAATACTGAGCTGCAGGGGGTCATATACTTTGATCAGATCCATCGAAGCACTGTTGGGGGATCTGTCGTGGCGGTGCTTACTCCAGCCCTGGAGGTGCACAGTTCGTTTGCTTATGCACAGCGTTATCAGGCATACCAGCAAGGTGACATTAATGAGCCCGTCAAATGGGGGATAAGTGATGATTCGTATCAATTTTTGCTGGGTTTTAATTGGGCTAATACCGCTGGTTTGAATATTATCGGTGAATATTGGTACGATGGCCGTAGTTGGGATAAAAAAATGTGGAAGCAAGCATTTCAACGAATAGGCGAACTATCACATCACTCGGCTACGATAGATTTAGCGAGTAGCTATTCGTACGGGCTGGACAATACAAGTTTAGTTGCACAGAACGTGATGCTGCATTTTAAGATGGATATGTCCGCATTGCATTCCAATGACCTGTGGCTTGAAAAATTTGAACCAAGCCTGGATCTGTTGGTGTCGCCAACCGATGGCGGTCTGATAGCGACCCCAAGACTCTCATATCAGGTGTATGAGTCTGGAGCATCTGAGCTGAAGCTTGAGCTGGCAAGTCGGTTTTATACCGGACTCGGTAACTCCGTGTATGCAAATGTTCCGGACCGGGATTTGATTTTTATAAATCTTAAAGGAAGTTTCTAATCAATATGATACTATTTTCTTTATGTAGCAGAAAAATACATTAGCTCAGACAATATTACAGAATGGCAACATCACTATAATATAAAGCTAAAAGGACATTTGGATGCGCAGGATATTACCAGTAAGCCAAAGGTTTCAATCGCAGCTAATACAAACGAGTCTGTATTGCATGGGCGTTGCTGGGGTGCTAATTTTTTTCGAGTTGCCATCAGATTTATCCGAAAACTGGGCATCCTTGTTATTCAAGAAAATGATCATCAGTTTTGGGTATGGGTACAGTGCGTTGTTCAGTGCAGTGCTGTTACGGTGGATGAAACCATCATTGTCTGAAGCAAAAATTAACGGTATATCCTTAATCTGCTGTATTCTGATTGGGAGTCTTAACGCGTTTTTTTGGTTTAGCCCACTGTCTTATCATGAGTTTGTTCTGAATCAACGTTCAACACTCGTACCAGGATTCATTCTGTCGGTTATCAGTTTTACTTTTTTTTATATTCATGAGCAAAAATTAAAAGCCCAGAATGCACTTGACGTATCAAAGAGACAACAATCAGAACAAAAGAAAATATTAGCATTGAGTCAACTTAAACAGCTTCAAAGTCAAATTGAACCACATTTTTTATTCAATACTCTGGCGAATCTAGATGTATTAATTGATAAAGATCCTGCACTGGCTAAACTTTTACTGATTAATCTGACTGACTTGTTACGTTGTACATTGAAAAAAAATCGAAGCGATTTTGTTCATATCCATGAAGAGTTGATGTTGATTGATGCTTACTTATCTATTCAACAGATAAGATTAGGGACGCGTTTGGTTTATCAGATAACCAATGAGTTCGAAGCCGATGTTTTTTTTATTCCGCCCATGTTAATTCAGCCACTGGTTGAAAATGCAATCCGACATGGTATCGAGCCACAGCATCGAACCGGGTATATAGAAGTCAAGGTTTACAAAGATACTGAAGGTGCGCGCATCCAGGTGATAGATAATGGTTGTGGTCTTTCTATGGAAATATCATCGTGTGGGCATGGGCATGGGCATGGGCATGGGCTGGGTCTGGAGAATATCCAACAAAGGTTGGAAGCTATCTATATGGGTAAAGCGCGACTGCGCATCAAAGAGAATGTATCCCAGGGCGTCACCGCAGAAATTTGCATACCGCTGATTGTACCCGGTTTAACTCAGGTAATGAGTCATGAATAAAAGAATAACCGCGATTATTGCTGATGATGAGCCATTACTGAGATACCAGCTAAACAAAATGCTGGCTGATGTTTGGCCGGAGTTAGACATACTGGTCAGTTGTGAGAATGGTAAAGACGCGTTAGATGCTATCGTCGCGAAGCAGCCTGATATTGCATTTCTGGATATTCGCATGCCAGAAATGGATGGTATGACATTGATGCGAAAGATTAACCAGTTCGATAAATTCCCGTTTGTTGTTTTTGTGACGGCATATGATGAGTATGCAGTGCGTGCTTTTGAAACGAATGCCATCGATTATTTGTTAAAGCCGCTGAATGAAAAAAGGCTGGAACAATGTGTGTTAAAGATGAAGCAACGTCTGATTGATCACTCGACAGAAAAAACCACACCCGATCTCAATATGTTATTCGAAAAATTTCAATCTTTGTTTCCCAGTGAGCATAAGAACTATCTAAAATGGATCCGTGTGCAAAAGGGTGAGGATATAGAATTAATTCATTGTTCAGACATCCAGTTTTTTAAGGCAGAAGATAAATATATATCACTGTATAAGAAAAATAAAACTCAGTCAGACGTTTTCTTGCTGCGCAGTTCACTGCGAGAGCTATTGTTACAACTTGATCCAGACGAGTTCTGGCAGATCCATCGCTCCGTTGTTGTCAATGTTAATGCAATAGAAAAAATAAAACGAGATTGTACCGGTAAGATGCAGTTAATCATCGGCGGAAATGCGTTACAGGTCAGTCGGGCAATGCAAAATAAATTTCTCTATAACATTTGAGTAAATATATAATAAATGAGAGCTGAGTTCATCGTTAAATGTGTTTTGTCAGCGAGGACTCTTAATTATTAAGGTGAATTTATAGCATATAAAAATGCTTGGCGAAGTATGTGGCCGCCTTTTGGAGGATGGTCAATTCCTCATCTTTCTCGGCAAGCTGGCGTTTTAGGCGAGCTATCTCAGCGAGTTGCTGCTGTTCC